>NC_019963.1 GCF_000230735.2 Natrinema pellirubrum DSM 15624 | reverse complement strand
GTCTCCATTCACACTCCGGGGGGTGTTCCAGAGAGCAGGACCCCCCAGAGTGTGAATGGGATCGACCTCGTCGCCCACTTGTGATTTTGCTCACCTCAGAAGAGATTTGAGACTACTCATCCGTTCCGGGCTGCTGTAAACTCCGTCAGCTCCACCTCTCGTGTCTCCGCGAGTCTCCGTCGAATATCTGTACGATCCCACCCCAGCGGCAACAGCACGCTCTCAATCGCTCGAACCAGCTGCGTCTCGTAGTACGAGGCGTCGTAGGTCTCGATTTCCTCGTGGGCGAGGGCGACCCGGTCTCGCGAGGATTTCTCGTCGTCGACAACCACGTACTCGATATCCTGGCCCGGGTGGACTGCCAGGTCCTGCTCGCGGGCTCGCTTCAAGGCGGCCACGTTCTGGGTATTCTGTGAGTACCCCTCTAGGGGCTTCGAGACACGGTTCCGTTCGACGAGCCGCTCCACTGCTACGTTGCCCGCCTGCAGTTCGTCGATAGCTCGTTCGAGCCGTCCGAGTACCGCGTCCGGTGACCGCGTGGCATCGAGCCGGTCGAGACAATCCCGCTGGACGTCCTCGATGAACGGCGGGGTCGAACGCTGCCGGGCTTCGATACCTCTGATTTTGAAGTCGTCGTCGCCGGCGACCTTCCCGAAGTACTTCGTCAGCGCGCCGGCGTCGCTCTCGCGCTGCGGCACGAACGCCACCCAGTCGTAGTGGGCTTCGTGTTCGAGCCGAATCTCGACGCGTTCCGTGATCTCCGTCGCGAGCGTCTCGAGGTCCTCGCGGTCATCGTCGTCGACGTCGGGGTCCGGCGTCACCCAGATGGAGTCGACGATGCCGTGGACGACCCGCCAGCCGCCAGCTTCCAGCCGCTGTTTCGCCGTCAGCAGAATCTCGCGAGCGAACGCATTAATCGCCTCGTGGCACTCGATGCGGCCGAACTTCGCGTTGCTGAACCCTTGATAGCCGAAGCAGGCGACGAGAATCCACTTCAGCGCTCCCGACCGTCCCTCGAGTTCCGCCAGCCGGTCCTCATCGGGATCGTCCCGTTCCTTCTCGCGACGGATGGCCGCCTTGATCTCGTCGCGCGCGTCGATGATCGGCTGTAGCACGTCGACAAGGTAGCCCCGGTCGTCGCAGATCGAGTACTCGAGGCCGGGGGCGTCGTCGCGGTCGCTGTGGCAGTCACACCGGATGACGTCCGGCGAGACGTTCCGGGTACAGATGATGTTCGGATACAACGAGGAGAAGTCGAGTTCGTGGACGTTCTCGTGGAGGCCGACCTCGGGGGCGAAGATAAAGCCGCCGCGGTCGGCGTCGTGGAGCGTCCCCATCGGCTTGTAGAACTCGTGGCGCCAGGAGTTCCACGGGACGAGGACACCGCGGTCGTGGGCCTCGCAGATCTGGATCGCCGTGAGCACGTTCCCGATCGACGCCCACGCGAGCTCCTGGACGGGCTTTTTCGAGCGCGACACGAGGTCGAGGACGCCGTCGAGGTTCGTCTCTCCGTAGAAGAACGTGTTCGACTCGTCGATAATCGCCCGGCCGGGCACGTTGTACCGCGCCGGGGAGTGACCGACGCGGCCGTAGCTCGAGTACGTCGACCGGCTCGCGAGCTGCTGGTAGTCGACGTCCGGCCACCGACTCAGCGAGAAATCGTCGACGACGGCGTCCGTCGCCATCTCGTACAGCGTCGGGACGATCTCGCTGGTCGAGCAGACCAGGACGTCCGGATCGTGCGCGTCGAGCGCCCCCTGGACGGCGGTCAGGAGATCCGTCGGCGAGCCGGTGACGGTGTCGCCGGCGACGGACAGCTCCCCATAGATGTCGTTGCTCGTTTCGGTCACTGGGACGCTGAGCCGGAGCGTCGACAGCTCGCTCGCCGGCGTCGGATCGGCGTCGGTCTCCAGACAGTACCGGAACTCTCGCGAGAAGTCGACGTTGAAGCAGGCGAGATCCCCGACTGGATAGGCCGACAGCTGACGCGCTTGCCGGGCGAGTGGAGTGACGCGATCGATGTGGGCGACGTCGACTGCGAGAACGGCCTCCTCGTCCCGTCGAAAGCCGGGGCGTCGCGCAACCAGTTCGGTCGCGACGACGTCCGGGTGCTGGTCGTACACCGACTGGAGCGTCGTGAGGTCGAGGTCGGCATCAGGGTCGCGAGCGCCCACGTAGAAGCGTGGGGTGTAGTCATCGCGCTCGGTCGCGACGGCGCCGTCGGCAGTTGCCTCCCACTCCAGGACGCGGCCGTCGTCCAGAAAGTCGATACTGAACGGCATCGTCACGGGTTCGCGTCCGGTGGGGCGGCCTCCTGGTCATCGCTCGTTGCGACCGCGGCTTCGAGGTCCTCGAGACGTTCTTCGTGGTCGTCGAGGCGGGCCTCCTGTTCGAGATCGATGCTGAGCAGCGCCGGCAGCAGCGGGTTCTGGTGGTTCAACAGCCCGCTCGCGTCGGCGTGCTCGCGGGCGTACTCGAACAGCCGGTCGAAGCGCGGCTGGTCGCGACGCCGCAGTGCCCGCCGGAACTCCGCCCAGCGCTCTTCGATGGCCCGGAGCGCATCCCGGTACGTCGGGTTCGTGCGCCCCATCGCTATCGGCCTCCTGTACCGCTCGCCGTCCACGCATCGAGCAAGGGATCCGCGGTGGCCGCCACCGTCTCACCGTCAGCGGTGACGCCCGTTCCGACACCCTCCGGAGTCGGCGTCGACGGCGCCGGCGTCGTCGGTTCCACGTCGACCTGCGTGGCGCGTGCCGCGAGCAGCTGCCGCCAGTACGCGAACGTCGTCTGGTAGTACGCGCCGTCGTCGACGGGATAGACGAGCATCTCGAAGTCTTCGCCGACGACCCGTGGCCCCATCCGCGTCTGCTCGCACTCCAGGTGGTGGTCTGCGACCGTCGCAATTGGCTCGGTGAATTCGTTTCGCTCGTTTCGCGTAACGAGCACCGGGATGTCGTACCCATCGGCGTAGGTCGCCAACCGGGCAAGGGTGCGGGCCTGGAGGGTTTTTGCGTGGGTCTCGCCAAGGGTATCGTCGGCGCGGTACTGGGCGTCGACGGCCGGCGCGACGATGAGGGCGGGCGTGTGGGGCGACGTGTCCTCGTCACGACTTGGTCCCCCTCGACCGGTCGCCCCGGCGTCGGTGGTAGACATCTGGATCGACTTGTTCACTGCCGTCGGGAGATCACAGACGGCGCCGTAGTGCTGGTAGGCGGTGAATCCGCGGGCGACGTGAATTCGGTTGAGCAACCGTTGACTGGGCGCGATCTGGGCGAGTGTCGTCGTCGTCGCGTGACCATTTGCGTCGACCCAGAAGGCGGGCCCGTCGTGCAGGAGGAGATGGTCGAGTACGAGCGACTGCAGGATTGGGACGCCGCGGCCTCCCTCGACGTCGAGCAGCGTGATGCCGTCGCCGAGTGACGGCAACAACATCCCGTCCGTAGCCGGATCGGCCTGGTCAGCGAGGGACCGATTGCGGTCGGCTCCCCGTGTCGGCTGGTCCACCGCCAATCGGTTCGACGTTGAGTGTTCTCCCATATTCGATTAGTTGTCTACGTTCCCGATAAGCCGCGGCGTGTCGCTTCCGCATTTCAGGGAACTCGACTAGATCCCCTCCAATCCCGGTACGGTCCCGAGTAGTCTCCGTTTGGATCCTGTTTCCGAGAATAGTTCCTGAATCCAGCGTTCTCCGTGTTAACCAACAACCGCCCGTATTGACGCCGGCGTGTTGGTTAAACCTTCACAGCTGCACCCTCTCGACTGCTCGGAATGTTAATGCTCAACGCCACGTTGGAAGAGGTGCTCTATGAGCTACCCACGAACCCACGTCGACCACCGAAACCCCGATCACCACGAGTCAATGCACCCAACTCGAAATATCGTGAACGCCCACGTTGTTGCCGGGGAATTTCTCACTTCGCGGTACCACGAGGCGCTTCAAACTGTTCTCCATCCCCTCGGCGAGTCTCTGGACACCAAAGACCAACATGCGCTCAACGACCTTGGCATCGTCCATGCTACAGGTTCTTTGAACGAGCTTTCCCCTATCGTACGCACATACGTCAAACTCGACGAGTACTGGACACGCACCCATCGTACTGCGCTCAACGAACTATTCGCTGATCGACGTGCTCACGTCCTGAGTTGCTGTACGCGGTTCCTTTCTGAGTTCCCTCGACACACTCTTGAAGCCGAATCTGGTCGTTCCGGAACTGCGTTGGATACCACCCTTGCTCCACTCCTCGAAAGCGGATTTCTCTCTCACACCGACGACGAGAAAACGCCCTATACTGTCGATGAACACCACGCGCTGTATCGACCGACTGAACGGCTCTTCGACGCACTTCTTGACCAAGCACCTGTTCTCTGTGATCTTCTGCCACCGACCGAGCTCTAATCGACGATTCAGAGCCGTTCACATTTCCAGATACGTTGAATACTCTCCCGGCCGGACCCGGATGTATGTGTGGCCGAAACTCGCTTTTCATCGACCAGGCCGACCTCGAGGCTCGCTTCGACGCCGAGGTCGTCGCGGACGGCGGGTACACACCTCGATACAACATCGCGCCTGGCGACGACCTCCACATCATCACGAACGAGGCTTCCGACGAGATCGACGCCTACCACTGGGGGCTGATTCCGTTCTGGGCGGACGAAGCCGAGGAGGGCATCATCAACGCTCGCTCCGAGACTGCCGACGAGAAACGCGTCTTCGAGCGGGCGTGGGAATCACGTCCCTGCCTCGTCCCCTCGTCAGGGTTCTACGAATGGAAATCGCCGAACGGCGGGTCGAAGCAGCCCTACCGGATTTACCGGGAGGACGACCCCGTATTCGCGATGGCCGGGCTCTGGGACGTCTGGGAAAGCGACGACGAGAGGATCTCGTGCGTCACGATTCTCACGACGGAGCCGAACGACCTGATGAACTCAATCCACGACCGGATGCCGGTCGTCCTCCCGCAGGACGCGGAATCTGACTGGCTCACCGCAGACCCGGACACCCGCAAGGAACTGTGCCAGCCGTATCCGAAGGACGATCTGGACGCCTACGAGATCTCGACGCGGGTCAACAACCCTGGCAACGACGATCCTCAGGTCATCGACCCGCTGGACCACGAGCAATCGGGCCTCGGCGAGTTCAGTTCCTGATAGCTGACGGGGTCACGGTCACTGCATCGGCGACGCAGCTGCCGAATCGACGAGCGAGTACTCTCGGTCTCGGCTCGTCCCTTCCGCCTCGAGGAGGTTGTACTGCTCCATCTTCGAGAGGTACGTGCGGATAGTCCGCTTCGTCCGTGGGTCATCGACGTCCTCGGAGTAGCGCTCGTGGATCTCGCTCGGCCCGACCGGGCCGTGCTCGCGAACGATGTCGTAGACAACCCGCTGATGGGGGGTGAGCGAGTCGAGGCTCTTCTGCTTGATTTGGGCCCGAGCATCCTCTGCGGAGTCCAGGAGGATGTCGTCGGTGATGCGCTCGTGATTCTCGCGATCGGCCTTGCCGGCGGCCGTTCGGAGGATGCCGATTGCGAGGCGGGCGTCGCCGGCGGCCGCGTCGGCGATCCGGTAGAGCTGGTCGTCGGTGATGACGTCCTCATCGAGTCCCCACTTCGCCCGCGCACTCAGGATGTCGTACAGCTGCTCGTCGTGGTACTTGTCCATCCGGACGTGTTCGCTGGAGCGCAGCCGGCTCACGAGGCGGTCGTCGATGCGGCTGAACAGCTCCTCTTCCTTGTTCGCGATGCAGATGATCGCGAACTGAGGGAGGCTGTGGAGGTCGTAGATGACGCTGGGGTCTTCGAGCTGGTCGACCTCATCAAGGATGACGACGGTTCGCGGGCCGTCATGCTGCTGGAGGCGATCAACCAGTTCGTCGTGGGGCGTCGACTGCCGGTGGATGTCGATGGTCGCGCCGAGGTCGTCGAGGATCTGGTAGAGCGTCCGAAATCGGGTGTAGTTACGCCAGCAGTTGACGTAGGTGGCCTCGACGTCGAGCACCTCCTCACGTAGGCGTTCGGTGACGAATTGCGAGATGCACGTCTTGCCGGCGCCGCTGGGTCCGGTGACGATAGCTGTGTCGGCGGGTTCACCGTTCGTGATGGGCTCGCATCCGTTCTAGGTTAGCAGAGTGTACCGTCGTCTGATTAGATATCGTTGTAACTACCAGTCAGAGAAATCCGGTGGATAGTGTGACTTACTCCCCACCGGATTCAGTGATTGTTGATCGGATTCAAAGAGCGTTTCCCTCCGATGAGTTGCGCGAGCGCGCTCGCGCAACGAATCTCGTCGAGCGTGAACGGAAATTCGACGCTGTTGCGCTGTTCTACACGCTTTCACTTGGCTTCGCTGCTGGGTCAGACCGATCTGTACAGGCTTTTCTCGAACGATTCGTCGAAATGTCCGACTGCGATGAACTCTCCTATGCAACCTTCCACGGGTGGTTCTCTCCACCGTTCGTTGCACTCCTTCGAGAGATTCTCGATGATGCCATCGAGAATCTCGATACCAGAAATGCCGACCTTAGCGGACGTCTCGAACGCTTTCGAGACGTCCTCATTGCCGATGGGAGCATTGTTTCTCTCTATCAAGACGCCGCGGATGTGTACGCTGCGACCGGTGACGATCAGGCCGGTCTGAAACTTCACCTAACAGAATCACTCTCAACTGGCCTTCCAACACGGTACCGAACAACTGACGCTAAAACCCAAGAACGGAGCCAGCTACCCACCGGCGAGTGGGTAGCTGGCGCACTTGTCTTGCTCGATCTCGGTTTCTACGACTTCTGGTTGTTCGACCGCATCGACCAGAATAACGGCTGGTTCGTCTCCCGTGTGAAAGACGACGCAAACTTCGAGATCGTCGAAGAGCTCCGGACGTGGCGGGGGAACAGTATCCCGCTCGAAGGAGAGTCGCTGCAGGACGTCCTTGACGACCTGCAGCGACAGGAAATCGATGTTCGCATCACCCTCTCGTTCGAGCGAAAGCGAGGGTCGTGCACCAGCACGACCCGAACGTTCCGACTGGTCGGTGTTTGGAACGAGGATACTGAAGAGTACCATCTCTATTTGACAAATCTCTCGAAAGACGACTATAGTGCGCCCGATATCGCACAGCTCTATCGGGCGCGCTGGGAAATAGAATTATTGTTCAAAGAACTGAAATCACGCTTCGGACTTGACGAAATCAACACGACCGATCCGTACATCATCGAAGCTCTGGTCATCATGGCCGCAATCTCACTGCTGATGAGCCGTGTTATCGTCGATGAACTCCGGAAACTGGACGTGAAACAACGGGAAAGCGCCGACGACGCCACAGCGTCGTCGCCGCAACTTCCTCGTCGACGATGTTCTCACGCTGTCGAACGCCATTCACACCTGATTCAGTTGTACGTGATGCTCGATTTAGGGTACGAACTTCCGGATTTAGATGAGTTGTTGCTGTGGGCTTCACGTGATCCAAATCCGCATCGACCGCGGTTACGTGAGCAGGTTGAGTCAGGCGAGTTCTGGTAACGAACTCGCCTGACGACCGGGGAAGCACCTGTGTCGATAGCGGCAGCGCTGGAACGGCGACGCACTCACGGCTGTGAGTGCGCCGCCTCGAAGGTATCACACAACAAATCAGCGACTGCCTGCTCCAGCGAACCCAGTCTCCTGAGCTAATCCGCCTCAATTCGGTATAGTCTCCGCTGAGATCCTGCTTCACTCCGTCACTAAACTAGAACAGATGGATGGGCTCGAGAACGCTAGAGAGATGGTTGACTTCGGCGTCGCGATGCTCAATTTCCCGAGGGACGAATCCGGCGCGGAGAACGCGAGCATCGCGGATCATCGTTGCTTGATAGACTGGTTTTCTGGCTAGTACTAAAAACGTGATTGGGTTGTTTCCGGAAACCATCTATTCAGTTCCATATTACTTGTCGCTATCTCGCTGCTGTCACGCGATTCCTAATTGTGGAAAATCAAGGTTTCAGGGAATTTCCGGAATTGGCTCACTAACGGGAGAATCACTTTCTAGTATGCGCATTCTGTCGCCGAGGGCCAGGTAGTCGATGGCGTCCTGATTGCGAGACCGTCTGTGCGAGATCCGTTGTTGCGCGAGAGGATTGACCGTTCAAAAGGACGAACCAGCCACGTTACTACAGAACGCTAATCAAACACCTCTTCGATACGTCGAATATGGCAGACGACAGAACCGAGGGTGTGATCGTCCACCTCGTGGACAAGCACGGGGAGGGCGAGATCGAGCGCGAATACGACGACTGGGAGATTGTGGACGAGGGATGGATTAGATGCATCGGCCCGTCGCACGGTGGCGAACTCGACAGTGGCCACGTACCAGTCTCGTACTACCCACCCGAGCGTGTGGTCTCCGTCGACGTTTACGAGAAGCCTTCACGAAAGTCGGTCTGACGCGCCGGCAGCGAAGCGCTCCCGTCCAGCTCAGGAATCGATTAGACCGGGAGAGCAAAGCAAACGTTCTCCACCTCTGGCGCAAGTGAGATGACCCGAGCCTTCCGCTGCAATTCTTGGCGCCGGTCTTCGATACGCTGCTCAAGTTTGTTGAGCCGTTCTTGTTGACCACGGATTGCGATATCCATATTTGACCCAGCCTCTGCTTTCCTCTCATAGTTCTCGATGAACTCCTCGATTCGCTGGCGTTCAGCCTCCGCATACTCCTCGAGGTCATCCAGTTCTTGCTGGGTCTCCTCTCGGCGGCGCTCGTGTAGTTCTTCCCGCAAGGACGTGACCTGCTGGCTGATGTACCGGTCCGCGGCTTCTCGCAGCTGATCCTGACTCTGTATCAGGGATCGCACACGGTCCGCGTCGGGCGACCCTTTGATACTGTCACCCTGAACAACACGCTGACCCATCCGCTGCCGGGGGTCATGATGGCGGGCATCGACATACACAGGGATCATATCTTCCCGTATGACCTCGCCTGTCCCGTCTTCGAACGTCACGCGGTAGTTGTACGCTATCCCCGGCTCGTCGACGAACGGGAGGAGCTTTAGCCCAACATCGCCCTGCTCACCATCCAGGATTTGCTGCATAAGCCGCTGGACCAGATCATCATCGGGTGAGACGTAGTCGATACCATCGTGGTCCATCGCGAAGTCTCGGCTGAACGTGAACGGCCCGTACTCCTCGTCCGTTCCTTGCCGTAGAGAGCGTGGCAGCTGGGCCCTGTAGAGATTGCTCCCGGCTTTCTCGACGTCGCCACCGAGCGCCTCGACGCCGCGTTCGACGAACTCGTGGATGTCGGCCTCCGTCCCGTAGACATCCTCGGACTCGTCCATCACCTCCTGAATCTTCTCCCGGCTCTCTTGGTCAAACGTGCTCGTGTCGATAAGGCTGCGTTCGTACCACTCCTGGAGCGTGCGTTGACGCTCGTCGATGAGCTCCTCGAGTTCCTCTTTGGTTGCACTCGCCGGTTCGTCGTTCTGGATGGACTCCATGATGAGCGAGTCGACGTTGATGTCGTCGAGCATCCCCAACACGTCAGCCGTGTTGCCGAGTTTGCCGCGGATGTTCTCGACCTTGTTCTGGAGCATGTCGAAGATCTCGCCCTCACGAGTGTCCTCGAACGTGAAGTTCCAGACCTTGACCTCCTTGTCCTGGCCGTAGCGGTGGAGCCGGCCGATTCGCTGCTCGAGGCGGTTCGGGTTCCACGGCAGCTCGTAATTCACCATGATGTGGCAGCTGTGCTGGAGGTCAATCCCCTCGCTCGCTGCGTCGGTCGCAAACAGCAAACGGGATTGGCCGTGGTTGAACTCCTCTTCGATGCGGGCACGTTCCTCCTTGTCGACGTCACCGTGGATGACGAGGATCTCGTCGGCCCAAGGTTCGTCTTTCACGAGGTCGAGGAGGTAGTCCAGTGTGTCGCGATACTCGGTGAACAGGAGGAGTTTCTCGTCGGGTTGCTCTTCTAGCAGCTGCTGGATGTAGCGGCGGACCTTCTGGGCCTTCGAGTCGACGGAGATGCCTTCGGCGAGGGAGACGAGGTCGCGGAGCGTTTCGATCTCCTCTTCGAGTTGCGCATCGCTCTCGGTGACGGTCAGCGCCGAGAGTTCCTCCTCGGCTCGCTGTTTGTCCTCCTCGTCGAGGTCTTCGCCGTCAAGATACGCGGAGGCTTCTTCAGAGAGACTGGTGGAGGTCGACTGCTCATCGACGAGGTCACCCAAACGACGACTCAGCGTCGCTTGGATGGCGCCGATACTGCTGACAAGACGTTTCTGCATCAGCGCCATGGCGAACCCGACCGCTGGCTCGTTCAGCTTCTCGGAGCGGTTGTAGACGTTCTGGACGTAGTCAGTAACGGCCCGATAGAACTGCCGCTCGTCGTGGGTCATCTCCACGGGAACGGTGTTGACCTCACGGTCGGGGAAGATGCGCTCGCCGTCATCGTCGTACAGCGTTTGCTTCCCGCGACGAATCATCACGCGGTCGACGGCCTCCTTCGAGAGGTCTTGGTCCTCAGCGACGAGGAAGGGATCGATGTACTCGACGAGCGAGCGGAACGCCTCCCCTTTGCCGTCGTGTGGGGTCGCGCTGAGCAGCAGCAAGGAGTCAGAGTTACCGGCGACCCGTTCGACCATCTTCGATGTCTTACTGGGGGACTCACCCCGTTTGGCGGCCTTGTGCGCCTCGTCGACTATCACGACGTCCCAGAACGCTTCCTCGAGGGCCGGCTGGAACTCGTCCTGTCGGAGGAAGGCCTGACTGGTGACCATCTGCTGGTGGTCTTGGTCCCAGATGTTGGCCTCCTCGCCGAGTCGCCGGCGTTCACCCTCGACCCACTGTCGGTCGGCCGGCGTGAGGTTGATGTCGAAGAATCGGTCCATGTCCCGAATCCACTTCTTCTGGAGGTGGGCAGGGACGACGAACAGGACACGGTCAGCACGGTTGCGAGCGGTGAGCTCTTTGAGGATGAGCCCTGCTTCGATGGTCTTCCCGAGGCCGACGTCGTCGGCGATGAGCGCACGTTGGCGCAGCTTCTGCATCACCCAGTTGACTGCGGCGAGCTGATACGGTTCGAGGCGGACCAGCGAGTTCGAGATACTCAGCAGCTGCCCCTGCTCGTGGGCGATTTGAAGCTGAAGGGCCTGCGAACGAAGATCGAACCACTCGGCCGAGACAGCCTCGTGGTCGGGATGTAGCTGTTCGGCTGATGCTGAGCGCAGTTCCCCAAGCTGATCGCGTTTGGGTTCGACCTCGACGTCGCCGATACAGACAGTTTTCACGCCGGCGTCTTCGACGTAGGCCCGGAGATAGTCGAGATCGCCGACGGAGTAGGTCTTAATGACCTCGGCAGTGCGTCCATTGAGGAGGACCGTATCACCGGGATCGAAGTCAGTCATTAGCGGTCATTCCTGCGTGATCGTGACGAAGTTGAGCACGAACTCCTGTGGAAGGACCCCACCGTGGTAGAAGCGAGCATCGGGAATTCCCTGATTGCGGAAGCGCTGAATTGGATCAGCGAGGACACTAATTTTCGTGTCATCGTCAAGGTAGCCGAGATGAGTGTTCTCGTCGAGGAGGACGCCAGGTGCATCCTCATCGATGTCTTTTCCGGCTATCCAACGGCGCGTCACCTGCTCCGCCTCGTCCGGTGGATAGATGCCATCAAGATCGATGCTCTGGGGAAGCGAGACAAAACCGTGGTCGGCGAGGATGTATGCGCGGTCCCATTCTCCCTGGTCGAGCTTCTCGCAAATGATGTCCGAGATTTTCTCGATGCGGTCGCTAAATAGCGCCTCGAAGTCGGTGAGCTCTTTTTCACCAGCTTTGTCGAGGTCGTTCCAGTAGTACGCGACGCGGGTGTTGCTCCACCCCGACTCGTCGTCTTCGCTCTGCATGATGTAACTCCAGCCATCGTCCTTCAGCATCTTCTCGCGCTGGTAGTTAGTGATCTCGCGGCCGTTGCGTTCCGGAACGAGTTCCCCGTCGTCGAGTTCGATGTTGAAGCTGAACTTGCTCCCGGGCGTGAGTGCGGCCTTCCCAAACTCAGTATCCGAGGGGAGTGTTCCGACCCAAGCAGTCTCGTCGACTTCGAGGCCGGGGAGTTCACGACGGACGGACTCCGCCAGTTCGTGGGCGAGGTCGAAACGCAGCGCGTCGACGATGAACAGCGCAACGCTCTGGCCACTCTGGAGGTGTTCTTGCTCCTGGTCGAAGAACTGGTGGGCGTAGTTTTCGCCGACGAACGGTGAGCCTGCCTCGATCTGGTCGACGACCAGGTCGCCGAGGTCGCTGAGGTAGTCGAGGTAGCGTGACTCAGTCAACGACGTGCGCAGGTCGTCGAGACTCGCCCTCGCAGGATGTTCCTCGGGGAGACCGTGCTCGGGCTCGCCCGAGATGATGAGGTTGAACACGGCGTTGTCGATCTGCCAGGTCCCATCGTCGACGTCACCGTAGAGGTCGACGACGTCAGTCGTATCGCCGCGCTCTTCCCACGTTTCGAGTTCGTGAGCGAGTTTGGCAACCTCGACAGCCTGGTTCCAGACGCTCGTCCACGGGACGTCACCGTAGGTCGTTTCGAGACGCTGGTAGCGTGTGGCCGCTCGGGTCGTACACGTCTCGTACTCCCCGTCGTGGAACGCTTGCAGCCACTCGTTCCAGAGTTCGTGTTCGAGCGAGGCGTCGACGGGACAATCGGCCAGTTCCCACGGGTCGTCGTAGGACCGAAGAATGTCGTGCCAGAACTGCGCGTCCGGATCGAGGTACACGTGCGCCAGCTCTTCGGCACGTTCTGGGTCGACTTTGCTCAGTAGCGACTGGAGTTCAGGTCGAGAGATTCCCAGTCCGGAACTGGACTCGGGCCGGTACTCGGCGTCGAGAAGCGACTTCTCCAGCCCTTCTTCGACGAGCCACTCGGCGACGGCCCAGCGCCGCGTACGTGTCACGAGCACGTCTTCGTCGGTGACGCCGTCGACGGCCGCGACGCCGTTGTCGACCAACAGATCGCGAATCTGTAGCAGATCGGCGGTCTCGTCGGGAAGGTTCTCGGCGCCGTGTTCGAGAACGAACTGAACCGGGTCCTCGTGGCCATCGAGGACGATCTTCGTCTGGAGACCCTGGAGCGTCGGGAGGCCACCCTCGCCGTTGAGCTCCTGGAAGAGCGTCTTGGCGACCTGTTCACGGTCGCCTTCCCTGACGTCCTCGTAGGCCGTGCGGATCGAAGCCGCCTGGATGCGGTCGTTCTCGAAACAGCGTGCGGCGAGCTTGCCGATGTGCGCTTCGACGACGCCGCCGGTGTTCTCGACATCTTTGAACCAGTCCACGTCGTCGCTGTGGGCCTGTGGTACGTACCAGACGGTTCGGTCTCGGGGCGCATCGGTGCGCAGCTCGAGTGGCGTCTGCTCGGCTGCATGGAACTCACAGCCCAGCGAGTAGCTCACGCTCTCGACGACGTCGCGAAGGTAGCCACCGTCGTCCCACCAGAGCACGATCGGATCCTCGTCGGCCGCCTCGTCGATGGCAGTCTCGATGGCGTCTTCAGCACACTGTGGGAGGGTTTTCGTCGCGGGCATGTTATCGAGATTTCTGCCTTACAGCTTCAAGCAACTCGCTTCGTGTCTCTTTCCCTAATCGAGCAACACCGACTCTTTGGTACGTTAGTACAGTACACTCTTTCTTCTCCAACGCATGGAGATCAAGGTCAGAGAGCGTACTTTGAGCCGCTCCTAGACACCAAATAGACTCAGGTGTAGCAACAGACACAAGTTCATTCCAAATTTGATTGACGGTGTTTTTGAACAAGTTTGTCGACAGTAGTATAATCATTACATCGGCTGAGGCTGCTGCATCACGCAGGCATTCTTGCGCATTGTCAACCATCGTTGAGCTATCAATGGATTGGCCAGAAGTGAGGACACTATCAGCCATTTCTGAGCCTTTTGCGACACCAAAATCATCTGAGAAGACGTATAGGTTGGTTTCCCCGTAATTTGATAGCTCACCCTTCAAACTTGAAATAGAACGGAATAGTCCTTGATAGTAATCTTCGACAGGGATGTTTTTCGAATTTGCAGTTGTATTTGAACCTTCAACGAAGATATTTATTTCCATCAAATCACCTGCTCATTAACTATTTTAGGAACGATTTCGGCCTCTGCAAGTGGGGTAATATTGATTCTCACACCGTGTTTATGTATTGGCTGATAACCTCTCGTAGTTATTTCTGAGAGTGCCCGTTGTTTCCAACTGCTAGAAATCCGGTTACTTAGGCTCTGGCAGTGAGATTCTATTTCGTCGGCTAACGATTCATATTCATCGAACTGAGCAGCTATTCTTGCGAGGAGGATTGCGGTTTCATCAGATAGGGTTTCTTTCGGCTCACCATTCTCATTGAGGTACTTTTCTGCTTCTCGCTGAGGATAATATCCCATCGCGAGGACGCCCGTACTTGTTGGCCAAACTGACCCGACTAATTCATCTTCGAAGTGTATGAACAGGTCGTACAAATGTGCTGGAATCGGTTCATGATTTCCAGTACTATATGCTTCGCAAGCAGTACGAAGATCATCGAGTGAGGATAGCCACATTTGCTTATTGTTCTCAATGGTTTCTATGAAAGATTGGCTAAACGTATCTTCGAGCCAGTCTTCATCGTTTAATTCAATAAGTTTATCATATGTCTGGAGGAACATCTGGGTCTGCTCATAGAAACGATTTACTTTAGGAAGAAGATCTTTTGCTAATTTTTGGTCACTCTCTGTCCAATCACGGGGGGAACTGCTGGCCAGATTTTGGAGAGTCTCTTCAAATAGCTCAATTTGTGAGAGACTACTCATACACCGTTCGTATTCCTCTGTTGCTGCTGCTTGTTCCGAAGTCGGTAATGCTTCGTCACTACGTCTACGATCTGCTGTATTCCGCCGTTCACGGAGATCGGCTTTCTGTGCCTCTAAATACTTCTTCTGAAGTCGATCAAAGATATTGGAGTCCATACTCCGATAATCAATATAACATCCAAAGCCTTCCTGATCCGAATCAGAAACCAGCCGATCCGTTGTGAGGCGCCACAGGATCGGCGTCTTTTCCATCTGATTAATATGCACCTCGAAAAGCCCATCTGACAAGAATTTTTTCAGATTCGGATACGCGTCATGGTCACTAGATCGGCTCCCGAGAATCTCATCTATTTCGGCCATCCGTTCATCAGTATGATCACCGTATACTTTCTCAAAGCGAGACAGAACTTGTTCGTAGATACTGGGTTTGTTTTCTAGGGATTCTAGAGGAACGATTCCATCTTCAGCATCGTCAATAACCATCATTGCGACGTGGTGAACGAGCGATTCAACTTCAGAACGGAGTACTTCTCCTGGATCCTGTGTTGACGTTGAAGACTCAGAACTGTTGCCCCGAAGTTTAATCTCTGTAGCGATGGATTTTCGTGTGTCAGAAGAAATATCTAGGCTATCATAGACGATTTCGTTGGCTCTTTCTTGTAACTCCTTAAGATGAGCATGGCGGTTTTCTCTGGCCTCTATCGCCTGTTCAATAGTATCCGAGAAGGACTGGCTTGCCTCGAGTTCCCCTTGCTCAATGCTAGGGAGTTCGTCAGCCACATTCGTGTGTGGATGGTCATAGAAGAAGTCTTCGCGCACCTCGGGTGGAAGAAGCAGTGCACCCCCGTAGTAAGGACTTACAGGATCTGTAACTCGCTCTTCTAGAACTAATTTATATTGTTCTCTAGCAATGGCTGCCAGTTCATCTTGCTTTTGCAAACGTTTATCCCACGGAATTCTCCCAACATCGCCAGGATTCCATTCCCGATCAGGAGTAAGCGATAAATAGCGTGTCATAGAATACGTCTCATACCCTCAACTTGGCGATTATACAGCTTCCAATTCGCGTGTAATCCTATGAATTTCGTCAGTCATGGGTTTTGCTCAAGGGCGAAACCGTGAACAACGCCTCCTGAGAACTATTCTATGACACGCTCGATAAAAACAGTCCGTGGAAGAGTTCGGAATTCAGCACGGCAAGCAATGTCCACGCAGATAAATCCTCATTAGGAAAGGTCATCGGTCCTTTCTGGTCAAAGATTCCCCCAGAGGGGAAATATCCGAACCTCCGACCCCCTTCTTTAATGTATGTCCAAGTCAACCCCTCATCGAAATAATATTGCTCATTCCTCACCACCGAGCTCTCCTGCCGTTTAATCTCCATACCATCGTCGCCCCAGTAGAGTGCAAGGCTTGTCTGTGGGAGAACCCAAGCTTCAGATCCACCTTTTGTAAAGGCGACAAAATCATCAAAGTCAGGAACCTCCCAGTGGGTTCGAATGAACCGATCATTATCGCCTGTTTGCAAACCGGTCTTGACATCACAAACGCTGTCTCCCTCAATACTTGCGGCTCCAGCGTCTAATTTCAGATCATTTTCGTGAAGTGCCCGAAGAATATCTGGGGTATAATATGAAAGCGGGGTCTTCGGAATCTTTCCGAAGTCAGCAAGAGGGACGTTATACACCCGTTTGATTTCTGACTCAGTATTAGCCAGTACCTCGTTGGTGAATACTTCTTCTTTCTGCCGGGAATCTGCATCATGTAACCGAATGAAAGTGCCGGTACCGGTTTGTGAAGCCCCCGAACGAACGACGGCGCCGACGGTTCGAACAGTAGCATTATCCAATATTCCCAGGCCAAATTCCGCTAGAAAGTCAAATCCGCCGCGTTCCCCGATAAAGTCCTCTCTGAATTCATGGAAACTTCGTTTGAACATAAATGACCGTGGTATGAGCATACCTATTCGTCCCCCCTCTGTCGTTAGAGAATCACAGACTTCGAAGAAATTGATGTAAAACTCTGGCCCGTACTCATACCTGCTTTCCACGTAATTTTGAACTAAATCCGGCATTCGTCCCTGCGCACCGTACGGTGGATTCATAAGCGCAACATCATAATCTTGGGAGAGAATGTCGAGGAGACGAATGAAGCTCTTGAGATCCTGTGCAAGGAATGAATCCTCATCCCGATGCTCTGAGACCGCATCACGTAGAGCGTGTAAGAAATTGCTTAATGTGTGTGTAGCGGTAAAGTCATCAGTTAGAGCCAATTGCTGTCCGCCACTTTCATCTGTGAATAACTCTCCGAGTGTCCCACGGACGTCAAGGAGGCTTCCGAGCCCATGAACTTCTTCGAAAGCATCTAGAATTTTCTCTAATGTATCTTCAACACCGGCACGACTGTCTGCGACCTCCTCAAACACATCTTGAACTCCGGACACGTCCGCAATTTTCGCGTCGGCACACACAATCCCGACCTCCGGCATTTCGAAACCATCGGCACCCTCGGCCTCGGCTCGAGTTCGGCCCTTCAGGTAAAGATTGAATGCTGCAAGCTGGCAGGCACGCATGTCTAGATCGACCCCGTAAAGGTTGTGTTGGAGGACCTTCCGCGGGATTTCCTCGTTAGCCAAGTCGGTCTCAGCGCGCCAGATCCGCTCCAATACGTCGAAGGCGTATAGTAAGAAGTGGCCACTCCCACAGGCGGGATCGATAACTCGAAGCTCTTCAGGGTGATCGAAGTCGGTTGGCTCCTCGTCCTCTTCTGAAGGGACGAGATAGGTACAGAAGTCAGCGATATCGGTCGACTCGTCGGGAGAGAGTGCCCGATTCTTCCGCTCGTCAGGGGAGAATTTCTCCTGAGTCTCGACGATGTCCTGTAACTCGCCGGTGTGTTCGAGATAGAGCTTCCCAAGCGAGTTGTCGGTGAGCATCCGGACGACCCAGTGAGGCGTGTAAAATTGATTTGCCGGCGGTACGTCTTCAGGTTCGAGGCCTTCGCGATCGCCCTTTCGGCGCAGCTCATCGAGCAGCTTCACGTTGTAGTATTCGTAGACCCAGCCGAGGACATCGTCGGCCCGCCAGACCTCGTCGGGAACTGAATCGAGCTTCGCACAGAGTTCTTCGAGTGTGTCGTCGTCGGGGTCGATCAGGCTATAGGGAGACGAGCGGTCGAAGAGGATCTCGATCTCCTCGGCGAAGTCATCGCAGGCGTTGTGGTAGGCCTCGAGGATGGCCTCATCCTCCAGCAAGAATTCCTCGTGAACGAGCGTTTCGGCGGCGGGTGTCAGGCCGTTGTCCTTGAAGACGGTGACCTCCTCGTCGATGAATCCCCGTACTTCCATGCAGCGCAGTGCGGCCAGGCGATTGACGATGGTGTAGCCCACGCCCGTGACGTACTGATCGAAGGCTTCAGACCACGTTTCGCCGTCGACGGCTTCGAGTTCGATCGCCTCTACGAGTTGCTGGGTATCCTCGTCCAGCGAGTCGACATCCTCGGGCTCGTCGTCGAGACCTTTCTGCGTGAGCTGGAATTCGACGTTGTCCTCGACGCGCTCCCGCATCTCAGTGACGACATCTTCGAGGTGTTCACGCTCTTCCTTGTCCAGTTGGGCCTTCCGTTGGGAGAGAGAATCGCTTGCCATAGGAGGTAATGTGTATGCTATGTCCGAATCACACGACCACCTTTAATGTTGCTGGGATGGCTGCAAAGTCAGTCCCACACGGGATTCACTCCGTTTCCAGCTTATAGAAAGCGTATAGAGCCTCGTCTAGCAATTTCGTAGGAGGCATCTCTTTCTCCTGAACTACAGGGCACGGTCTGATGTCTTCCAACATCAGTTTACAGTACTTGAGGAATATGACGTAGTCTTCAGCAGTCTTTCCGAAATCCATACTGTTGGTGTTCAATGAGTACCCAGCCTCTTTCAAGTAGAAGTAGACGCCACGATCCGGACGTTTAGTTCCCTTTGGGTCATCCTGCTTTCGCCGGCGACGTGTACGGATATCTTCGTCCCACATGACGAAGAGGTCGGGGTTCAGCAGGCTGAGAACCTTCGATGTGCCCGTTTGACCGAAGTGATCCTTCAGGTCTCCCCACACCTGCTGAATGACCTGTCGAGTGTCACCGGTTTCGGATAGGTCCGCATCGTCTAGGGTTCGGTCCTGAACGCTTTCGATCGCTTCGTGGTGCCTATCGAGAATACGTTTCACCTCTTCGCCATCCATCGCTTTGGTTTCTCGTGCCGCGAAATTCCACGTGTACATCAGGAGCATCAACCCTCCAAAGACGAGATCGTCAGAATGGTACCAATCAGGACGCTCAGATTCTCTTTGTACCGTCTCCAGCGCTTTGTGATAGTAGTAATTGCGCTGCTCTTCGTCTTCGAACAGCTCAATTAGTTCTCGGAACCGATCACAGTCTTCGATTCCGCCTGGATATGTTGACGTCACAGATGAACCACTGACAGCAGTTAGTTAGGTAGAATAAATCAAACCCCGGCCACTAAGCGAGGGTGGAAGGCTACCCAGTTTTCAGTTCAGTCCTCGAGCAGCACGATACTCCCGTCCTCCAACCCGTCAAGTCGCTCGTTAACACCCTGTATACGCTTCAGCACCTTCTTCGCCTCTGAAAGTAGCTCGTTCACACGTTCTTCACTCGGTCGCTCATCAGCATCAACAGCTGCCGTAACGTCATCGGTCACCTCGGCGTTCGGAAGCTCCTGGCGTAGCTCTTCAGCGACCATCTGAAGTTCGGCCCACGCATCGTCGTCCGCACCTGGCGGCCTCGGGTCCTTTGCACGCTCGATGAGCTGGCGCACACGTCGCTTCGAGGGTGGCCGTGAAGCAGCGAGCGTAGTCTCGACGGACTCTGTCGTCGGTGAGTCTGGGTGCTCCTCACGCAGCTCTTCGCCGGCTGCCTGTAGCTGCGACCAAAGTGCCGAACCGTCAGAGTCGTCGAAGAGGTCGCGAACCTGATCGTACGTCTCGGCCTGTTGGACGACAGCGGAGTCGACGACATCACCTTCCGACAGTTCCTCGTCGGCCCACACAGCTTCGAACACGTCCTCCAGGTCGCCAAGTACGACATCGTCGAATTCATCAGTAGCACCATCGACGATCCCTCGAACGTCGTCCTCGTTCGACCGGAGCCACGCGCTTAAATCGGCACAGATAGCTTCCGGGTCAGAGTCAGCGACGGTCTCACCTGTGATCCGCCGATACTGAGCCGATGTTTCGTCGACGCGATGTCCCTTCGCGTCCTCAAGCCGTGACTCGACTGTCGAAACACTGGGGACAGTCTCACCTTCCGCCGTCGCTCGCATACTGGCAGTGATCGACGCATTCGGATAGAGCGAGGCCATCGTGTCGAGCTCGTCGCTGAAGCGTTCCCAGAGTGTCGCCCCGTCTTCGCTGACGCCGAAGAGTTCACGAGCGTTCGCGAAGATCTTCGCCTCCTCGAGTACCGTTTCGAGGTCATCCTCACTTCCGAGGTCGGACGTGGAAAGCTCGTCCCCGCCGAGGGCTGGGTCGACCGTTGCCTCGAAGGCGCTGAGCGTCACATCGAACTCACGGCTGGCGCCTTTCAGCGTCCGCTTGACAGTCGCACTGTTCTCGTTGACCCACTGGCCGAGCTCGTCCAGCCACTCGTCGGGTCCATCACCCGACGGCTGTTCGCCGAGCACCGTCGTAACGAGTTCTCGCACCGTCTTCGGATCGATAACCTCGACGCCGAAGCGGACCTGGAGTGAGGTCAGTCCCCCTTTGGTCCGCACTTGTCGACCGATGGCGGCGGGATCAGACACGTACTCCGTATCCTGCTTGAGCGCAACCGATTCGTTGGAGGTCGCAAGTGTGATGAGCAGCGCCGCGATCGACTCCTGTGGCGTCCCGCGGTAGTCCCCGTTGGCAGTCTGAGTTTGCTGGAGGATTGTCTCGACGTCGACGGATTTCTGTGCCTCGTACGTCTCGATGAACTCGCGACACCAGCCCGTATCTGCGACTTCTGCGGTGACAGTGTCGACACCAAGCATCGCGGCGTCCGCGTCCGAAAGAGGCCACTCACCGCTCCCGCGGAAGAACTTCGCCATCGCCTTTGCGTCGTCGACCTCGACGAGCGGCCGCGAGAGCGTCTTTCGAGACGACCCGAAGACAGCGTTGACCTGGTCTTCGACGACGCTGTCAAGCACGCTCGAGCGCGCACCACGGTGTTCGTGTACCGTGTACACTGACGCGTCTTTGAGTATCTCCGTCACCGAGGATTCGAGGCGGCGTTTGTCGGCACGGTGTTCGCGTTCGAGTTCCTCGTGGGATTCGGTCTCCTCGTCCAACACTTGTCCCATCCCGATGACGTTCCGGATCCGCTCCAGCATCGTCTCCGGGACGTCGACGGTGATCAGGATGTGCTCGCCACCATCGCGACCATTATTCACGTCCTGCCACGTCTCGATCTGCTCCGAGACAGTATCGTGATCATCGGCCAGCACACGAACGCGAAGCGCGTCGTACTCGGGTGACGGGGCTCGGTCGACTGGTTCGAGGATGGAGTACTCGTACCGCAGTGGGACGAGGCGCTCGTCGCCGACATCGACCTCGTGGCGGCTGCCGTCACTTCTGAAGAACGCGTCGTTCTCCCGCAGCCGTGTTTCCACCCACGCCGACAGCTGATGCGGCGAGATCTTCGCGGCCTTGTCCTGCGCGCGACTGAGGATGCTCTCCTGTTCCTCGGAGACGAGCGTGTACACCTCGTCGCCTTGGTCGTTCGTCTCGGTGAGAGCCTTCTGCTTGTCGACGAGCGTCTCTAGTCCCGATTCGGTTTGCTCGACGACGTCGTCGACGGACGCCGTGACGTCGTCGACCATCAACCGACCGAGGTTCTCTGGGGTCGACGGGACAGCGGGCGTCTGGTTCAGAAGGTAGAGTCCTTTCGCGAGGCGGACTTCCCACGCATCCTCGTCACCGTCGAACGTCGGGACGAGCGTGTTGTCGATCATCTCCTGGACCCAGAGCGGGAGGTACGTGGTCTCCTCGACCAACAGGTCGAACAGAACGTCCCACGTGACGAGCGAGCCCTCCTCCTTCGACGCCCACCCGAACTTCGTGAACAGCGACCGAACGAGGACGAGCAGTGCTCGACCCTGAATGTAGTCGCGATCGGTCGACCGGCCCTGCGTGATGAGTTCCTGCATCACCGCCCGCAGGAGCGACAGGTCGTACTCGCGGAACGGATAGGACTCGACTGGGTCTGGATCCGCGCTCGTCACCGACGAGTACGTATCGAGTGAGAGATCGGGCATCGACGCCACCAGTGACTCGACACGTTCGCGTCCCTCGGGATCCGACTTCTGGAGCCATCGCTTCCGGACAATGATCTCGGTGTCTGCTCCTTCAAGCCGGACCTGTTGATGCGTCCAGTGATCTTCGGGCGGCTCACCGATGAGACTCTCCCGTGTATCCGGGAGGGAGTACTGCCCGGTAGTGACCACGACCGGGTTCGGCCCACGCTGCAGTGCTTCCATCGTTTCCTCGAACTCCCGGTACCGATGGCGACTGTCGCCGACGAAGAGCGCCACCTCGTCTAAGCCGAGCAGCAATTCGGTCCGTTTGCTGCCGCCGTTGAGAGCCGCTGTTGCAGTCTCGACCCGTGAGACGAGGTCCTCGGGATCGAATTCTTCTGGATCGACATCCGCTTCTGCGGTCTCGATGGAGGCTTTCACGCCCGAACGACTGTTGAGTTCCGTACCAGACGTCTCTTCCATCGCCGGCAACGCCTCGTAGAGCCAGCTGCGGAGGGACGCCCGTTCTGCGAGTACCTTGTCGAACGTCTTCCCGTCATGCTCGAACGTTCGGAGGGCTTCCCAGACCCCATCGTACTCCATGTCTAGTGTCCAGGCCCACTCGAGCAGCCAGTTCGGGTCGGTCGGGTATCCGAGATCCCGACCAATCGCCTCGAAGATGAGGAACGGCAGCGGCGGCTCTTTCGACGCATCGCGGTCAAGCAGGTTGAGGAAAACTGGCTTGAGGCGGTCGACGTGAGAGTCTGTGATTGACTGCTGGAGTTCGTCGAACCCGGGCCACTGTTCGGCTAGTCGATCACCCAGATAGGCGAACTCGGATTCGTCGTCGGCGAGGAGGCCGACCAGCTTCAGAAGGTGGGTCTTCCCCGAACCGAACGTTGCGTGGATGTAGAGGAACCGCGCGGCCTCACCTGGATGGGTCTGGATAGCTTCGCCGAGCGTTTCGAGGACCTGCTCGGCACTGTCGGTTTCATAGAACTCTCTCACGTCGGTCTCGGCTCGCTCGCGAGCGTTGACTTTCTGTACTTCTTCGAGCTGTCGCGTCGGATCGCTGTGGAAGAGGTCGTCGATAGTCATTGGAGATGCACCCCCTGGATCTGGCCGTCAATCTGGTGGGCGGGGTAGTAATGGCGTGACTCACCGCCGAAGAAGCTCAGCTTCCCGCCGACGACGTCCCCCGGGAATGGGATTCCGATGGTGGACTTTACGTTCCGACGGTCAAGCTCGTCCAGCAGTTCCGAGGCACGCGTGAACGGATACAGACTGCCGAGATTTAGCAAGAGTACCACATGGCTCTGGGTCTCCAGCTGGGCTTCGCTGAGCTCGTGTTCGATCATTTGCTGAACGAGTTCTTCGGCAAGCCGGTCCTGCATCGTCTCCTCGATACGCTCACCTGGCGACGTATCGCCCTCGAGTTCAGCCAGGGGTTCGCCCAGGTCGACGAGGAGTTTGTACACATCGGTCCGTGGCAGGAGTTCGTCAAGCCAGATCGGCTGGACGGTTACGTTGTCAGGGATCTCTGGCGCTTCCTTTCGTCCATCGGACCAAGTTGCGAGCCTATCTGCGACCCGATGCTCGACTGCTGGGTCGACAGCAGCGATGACGAACGGGTTACGAATCCCGTGTTGCCCTTGAGCGAACGTCCGTAGTTTCTCCTTGAATTCACGATACGGCGACGAACTCGTCTGGCTCATCGAATAATCACCCCTTCGTCAGTCTCCTCGATATCAAGATCTTGCTGTTCCACGAGACGCTCCAACCGACGATTCAGTTTCTGCCGATCGTCAGGAACGATGCCGATCTGATCGACGTCGTCCGGCGTACGATCCCCAACGATCGACGACAGTTCATCGAGCCGGTCATCCAGCTCACTCGGACTGTACTCGATAGTTTCAGCGAGCGGCTCTAACTGCGCCACGTCGTCAGTAATCTCGACGATGTCGTCTGAATCAGCATCGGTAGACAACACCGTGATCGCGCTCTCGATGGTTTCATACCACTGCTGGAGATGGCGCATCGGAGTGATGTATTCGCCTTCGAAGGCGACGTGGACGCCTGCGGGGAGATCAGTAGCTGGGAGAATCCATGGATGCTCCTCAATACGACTGACTAGTTCACGCAGGCCTCGTTCGTCAACGAACGCGTTCCACGACCTCTCAAGTTCGGGTGCGAGGTCGGGAACTAATTCTCCGGAGAGTGTACTCCACCCATCGGTCGTCCACCACTCCCCATCGAACGATGAGACCGCAGATGAGCGGGATTCGATAGAGGCTTGTGCGTCGTCGTCAACCCAGTCGAACTGGCGGTTTCGAATCGTTAGTACCGCGTCGAGCTGTTGTAGCGTCGAAAGACGCCGGTTCCAGACGTCGGTTACCTCTTCGACCCACTCTTGGGCCTCGTTGGTCTCGTCGATGACATCCTCGATGCCGTCATCTTGTGACTTGACGGTTGAAATACGATTTTCGGTAGTATTGATTCGTTCCGCCAGCTCATCAGCAAACGCATTGAGTAAGCCAGCGACTTCGTCGGTTCGCACGTCGGTGTCGACGACTAGCGTGACGTCTTCGCGAAGTCCGGTCAGCTTCGAGCGAATGTGCTGGTTGGCTTCTTGGAGGTGGATGAGACCATCCGCGACCGTTTCAGTTGTCTCTTTGAATCCACCCTCTTCCAGCAGCTTGCTCAAGTTTGTGCGTGGAAGGAGTTTCAACCTCGTCGTCGAGAGGCTGTCGAGGTCAAGGACGGCTTCGTCCTCCAGCGTGTTTCCGTCTTCGTCGATTGGCAGTAGCCTCCCCTCCCGACAGAATCCCCAGATGATCGCACAGAGAGCAGGCCGGGCCTCGTCGTAGAATGGCTTCTCCTCAACGATCCCGTCGAGAACGGTGTTCATATTGAGTCCTTCGTCGCGGCCTTTCAGCTGCCGGCCGGTGAGGGACATTACGTTTCGTTGAATCGTCTGTTTACCTTGCCCACCATTATGGTTCGACGAGGGGACTTGGATTGTTCGCGCCCAGGGCGGGAGCGGTGCATCGCTGTCGAGTTCGCGTAGTTCTCGCAGCCGACTTTCGTCGACCTGGAGCATCATCGGGTGGAAGTCGTCGGGATAGGCGACGTTGACAGTGGCCTGTATCGCCTTCGAGAGACCACCGATGTCCGTCCGATCTTTCACGCTATAGGAGCCACTCATCATTGCGCTCGTCAGCTTACTTCGGACGGCGTTCGCACGCTGTTCGAGGTCACGCTCGACGGCTGGTGGGGCGTCACGCGTTGCAATTGCGTCGCGAAGCGCCCACCACTCAATCATTCGTTTGCGAAGGTCTTGGAGGCCATCCGTGTCGATCTCCCAGTAGAGCGTGTCCTCGTCAGTTTGCTCTGGTTCTATGTCTGGGCGGACGCCCTGCACATCGACGTCGATGTCTAGCCCACCTTCGGCTTCAATACTGCTCTCGAATGTTGTCCCGTCGAGTCCGAAGTGATACGAAACGGGGTACTCGTCACTGGATTCTCCGTACGGGACTGACTCTGGTAGCGATAGGTCCTGGGTGATGCGATTCCAGAGATGTTCGTCCAAGGTGTTGACGACGTCGTCCCAGTCGGGGTCAGCTTCATTCTCCTCGGTCTCGTCGTAGATGAGGCGTTCTTCCTGTGTCGCGAACCGATAGCGAGGCCCACTTTCGTCTTGCGTCGGTCGAATGAACTTCTGCAGTCGATCCAGTGATTCCTCGACCCGATTGGTCGTGCTAATCCACGATTGGCCGTTCAGGTTGTCCATGACGGCGACCGCGATATTCCCCTCGTTCAGGGGAACGATTTCGTGGACGTGCTGGAGCAGGAGTACGGCCTTCGCAACGTCGAGGTCGAACTCTTGAAGCTCACTTTCGTCGTCGCCTACCTCGTCAGCGATGCCGGTCGTCTCTTCGGCGCCCTCGACGACCCGCATATCCTGCGGTAAGATTTCACGGAGTTCAGGCTCAATCAACTCGAAGAAGTCGACCAGCGAGACGATATGGTCTCCTCTGCCCTCGTCGACCCAGTCGTCCAGCAACCCGTGCATAAGCGCGAGAATGGCACGGGCAGTCCCCGAGAAGATGGACTTCGCCGGGTCGTTCGCCTCTCGACGGAGATTGAACAGGATTTCGAGGAACAGCGGCGCGTGATACGGCAGGAAGGGGTAGAACTCTACGAGCTCCTCATCATCAATCGCATCGAGTGCCGGCTTGGTGTTCTGTTTGATTTCGTTGTACACGAGCGACTCACTCGGTTTCACGTCGGCGTCGTCAAGGACTCGCCGAACCGCGTCCTCGCCCGTCTCCGACTTCTGGAATAGCCGGCGTTTGGCGATGTCGCCGACGTGCTTGCTCGGAAGCTGATACCGGTGTGGGAACCGGTCTTTGACGATACTGAAATCGGCCCCGTGGGCCGCGAACTTGGGTTGGACGTCTTCGATTTTTGCCTGCGCCGTCGCGACGAGCTGAATGTCGCCGTCTCCGATGTCGTCGACGTTTTCCGCGAGTGTCTGTAGTTCGGTGAGCCGCTCGAAGTCGGTCCCAATGAAGAGGCTCACCTCGTCGAGCAGGAGGACGAGCTTGACAGGTTGCTCAAGCTCCGCTTCACGTTCCAGGCGCAGCGATTCCAGTCGACTGACAACCTCTTCTGGGTCAATATCCGAGGGTTGGAGGTCAGTGTAGCCATCGCGTGTCCCCGTAACGCCCTCGAACAGCTTCGGAAGCACAACATCGGACAGCGCACTGTACTCCTGGACGTCGGTCCAGAGGCCGTCAGTTCCCCACTCGTATCGCGGTTGGTCTGGTGTCACTCCCTCGACGACTGATGCAGCTCGATCCTCCCGTTCCGGCCAAGCGTCGGTCGTTTGATACCAATCTTCGAAGTATGCGACGTCAAGCTGGGAGGACAATCCAGTCGAGACCCCGTTATTGACGCCCGTGAGAATCGGATTCTGGTGGGCGTGCCGGAGAACGATTTCACTAAAGCTACGTTGCTTCTGACCCTGATACTTCAGCAGGTTCACTGAGACAGGGATGACGTGATATTCGGAATGAACGGATTCCCACTGGGTTCGGAGCGTATCGAGGTCCCCGCTCGCTGACGCATCCGGGACGAGGTTCCTCCAAACCTCGTCGGAGCGGTCTTGGAGCCACTGAGTATCCATCAGCCCATCCAGAACGGTTAGGAGGTGGCTCTTTCCGCTCCCGTAGTAACCGTAGAGCCAGTAGTTTGACCCCGTACGCATATCCTCTGCTTCGCCGAGCAGTCGTTTGACGAAGTCTTCGAGGAACCGCTGGGAGTCAGCCGTAACGTGATATGACTCGATGGCTTGTTTCCGGTGACGTTTCTCGTCTGCAGATTGGTCCTCGCGGTCGATGCGTACCGATTCCTCGAAGTCCTCCGGTAAGTCCTCAAACCACGTTGTGTCGACCATTATTCAGATCCCTCCACTCGTAATCGATGAGTACGGCTCGTCGGTCGGCCGCAGTTGGAGACTTCCATGGAGATCGACAAACTCCCACGCCTCAGTCTCTGCTGCCCGATTGTAGAGTTCCTCCCAACGGGCACTCGGCTGGAATAGGTACTGGAGTCCAGTTGGTGATTCGAACCACTCTTCGTCGCCTTCCTCATACGAGTAGCCCATTGCGACAAGGAGTGGCGTCTCTCCTAGTGATGGTGGATTACCGACGACCGTTTGCTGATTCTCCAGGACGCCGATCTCGCGCATAACTGACCGCAGTCCTTCGCACCATCTCTCTGTCGTTGAGTCCGCATAGTCGAACGGTGTCTCGTCAGTGTATTCGAACTGATTCAAGACAGAGGTGAGTGTCTCATTAGAGAAGTCAAGAGGTTCGGGAAAGTCCTCAGCAAGGCGTCGGGCATATTCGTGAACAGCATATCGAACGAGCGCGTCATCGGCGACTAGATAGAGGTAGAGCACTTGAGCTTTGTCTCGCGATGACGAACAGGTATCCAAGACGGCGGGAAGATCACTCGGATTAGGGAGGGTGGCAGGTGCGTTTTTGAATCGTGATGAGAGAACGCGGTGTATCTTCTGGGAACTCCCCTTCGTACTGCGGTTCGCACGTCGTTCCTCAAACCAGATCTCCTTGACCTGGTTCCAGTTCCCGTGTTCACGGTACAACCGAGCGATCTCTTCTGCTCGGTCGGGTAGGAGGCCGCACATGGTCAAATCCATGTTGACCTCTTCGGGAGAGAATGTACGGGAAAGAGACGGCGGTCCGTTATCGCCGTCCGGTAGAGTGTTCATACGATGGTGGAGTCAACCAACCCACTTTACTATTTGTCATTGTTGGATATTCACTCCGCGTTAGTCAGAATACGCATAGAGGAACCAATAAAAATGAAGTGAGAGCGATATCTTGAGGAATGTATTCGATGACCTCTACGCTCCTAACTGGTTCTCAGCATGTACATTTAGAGAAGGCGGCTTTTGAACGGGCTGCGGAGATTGCTGAGAATTCACTTGGGAGTGTTCTCTACATCACCCGGAACGACGCTCGTCGAAGTGAAGTTGAGGACAATTGGGCTACGACACACGACCCTCTCAGTCTTCGTGCCGAGACGCTCGACGCAGTCGTTCGGGAGTGGTACGAGCATCTCCACGGTCCGGCCCAACCGCTCTCCGGGCAGCTGAACCGTCGACTCGCGGAGTACGCGCTTGACCGAACAACAGCCGAGACAGATGGCGCTCTTGCTGGCGAACCAGCCTCTGCCGCCCTCGCTGATTCGTTCAGTAGCCGCTTCTCACTCTTCGACGACGCCGGCGTCGGGACTGCTGACGCACTGGCGGCGGAGTTCGAGGGCTCAGACCTCGATGACCGTATCGCGACAGCCACTGTCGACGCGTACCGACACTACCGGAATCTCCATGTCGACTATGTCGATGAGTGGGTCTGTACCCGGGGAGAAATGTTCGACGCCGTCGCAACGGCGGAGCAGTCATTATCGGCGCTCTCCCCGGAACTGGATGTCGTCATCCTTTCCGGGTATCACGAGTTCCGCCCCGTCGAACGCCGCCTCATCGAACGCCTTGTCGACGAACTTCCGATGATCGCACTGCTGCCCCTCCACCAAGATGGCCGGAGCGGAGTCGACGCCGTTGCGGAGGACGCCTTGGATGTCTACGAAGCACTTGACTTTGAGACAGTAGAACTCGAGCCTGTCGACGAGTCAGGGCAGGCCTTTGGAACGATCACCGAGTCGCTCTACCGCCCGGATCCCGACACCGTCCCTGCTCCAGACGGCCTCCGGTGGCGGGAACTCCCGACGCCTGAGCGCGAGATTCGCTTCGTCGCTCGCGAGCTCCGGACCGAGTTGGCCAATGGTCGCGACCCCGACGACCTGGCCGTCGTCGTCCCCGGGACCGAGGCCTATTCGGGGTACATCGAGGACACGTTCGATACGTTCGACATTCCGCACGTCACGACTGCCGCCTCACAGCTGAACCGGACGTTCACCGGGAGTGTCGTCCACGATCTCCTGAACCTCGCCGAACCGGATCCGCGGGCCGAGGACCTCACGTCCCTGTTAGCAAATCCACTGGTTGACGTCGTCGACACCGACCAAGCCAACGCCGTCACGGCAGCTGCTCGCCGGCGTGACACGGTTTCTGTGTCACCCCTGCTCGATGACGTCGACGGCGAGGCGGCGCCCCTAATCGAGGAGCTGCTGGCCACGCTAGAGACGCTCCGAACGGAGGACATCGAAGCCGCAACCGAGACGCTCCGACGACTGTTGGACGACCGATTCGGCTTGGAGGCGGCGACGGAGGACTACGATAGCGGCGCCGAGCAAGCCGTCGAACAGCGAGCCTACGACCTCGTGGACGAGGTCCTCTCCTCGTTCGAGTCGCTGGCGGCAGTCAATAGCGACCTCTCTCCGTTGGCACTGTTCACCCGTGCGTTCGATGGCGTGCCGATTCGGGTTCCACAGCGCGCTGCTGGCGGCCACGTTGAGGTGATGGGGCTGCTCGACGCCCGGATGCGCTCGTTCGAGAAGGTGTTCCTCGTGGGCCTGACGAGCGGGCATTTCCCGGTAACGCCGGAACGCCCGGCCTTCTTCGAGGAGATGACCGACGCCCATCCGCGGTTCGACACTGGCGACGAGCGCCTCCGGGGGCGCTATCTCTTCGCGACGCTCCTCGCGAACGTCGACGAACTCACGATCACCACACCAGAGACGGGCGACGACGAATCCGCCGTCGTCCGGTCGCCGGTGCTCGACGAACTCCAGCGCGTGACCGGCATCGAACCCGAAGACGGCGTCGACGACCGCGTGGGCTCCCGCGAGGACCTACAGCGGCATGTCGCTGCAACGGCCGACCGGCGTGCGGCAGTCAGCCGCGCCGGCGACCGAGGTGATCTCTCCCCCGAGCAGACCAAGCGCACGGATCGGGGACTCCACTGTGCGGACAACAGGGGAACGACTGGCCTCTCCGAACACGACGGCGTTTTAGAACCCGAGACGGTCGATGAGGTATACCCTCCGTCGGCGCGGGAACCCTACAGCGCGAGTCGAATCGAGCGATACGTCGAGTGTGGGTTCAAGTTCTACGCCGACGAAGTGCTCGGAATCGAGGATCCCGACGACGTCGAGGTCGTCCCTACGCCCCTCGAAACCGGATCGTACGTCCACGACGTCCTCGAACGGTTCTTCGCGGATCTACAGGACGAAACCGAAGATGGTGTCGACCTCACCGAGTTCGACCGGAACGACCTGGCGATACACCTTCGCGAGATTGCCGTCGAAGAACTCCGGGTTGCTGACTTCGAGTACGACGGCCTGTTCTACGAACGGTGGAAGGCGGAGCTGTTCGCGGGCCTGTGTGACGGCGAGAGTGCTCCGTACGAGGCCGGGAGCAAACCTCACGACGCGCCGGAACAGGGGTTGTTCGCTTCCTTCCTCGACAACGAACTCTCGCGGGACGGCGCTGACCGACCACACTTGTTCGAGGCCCCGTTCGGCGAGGGACTTCCCGACTCGGATGTTGGGCCGTTCACAGTTGAGCGACCGGACGGCTCGACTATCTCGATTCGGGGATACATCGACCGCGTTGACGTGAGCCAGGGTGGCGAACAACCGACGCTCACGCTCTACGACTACAAGACTGGACGGGCACCGTATATGACGAAGACGACCGGCGGAACGAAGTTCCAGCTCCCCATCTATCTGCTCGCTGCCGCCGAGGTCGTCGACGGTGACCTTTTCGAACAGGGTTCGCTCTCGGCGACGTACTATCAGGTGCGACCGCCAAACGACCTCAAGGTTCCACGCGGCGTCGAATCGAAGTTCGATTCAGAGGTCGAACTCCGCCGGTTCCTGAACGATGTCGTTCCGGAGTGGTTGGGCCAGATCGACGAGGCAATCGGCAACGGACGGTTCCACACGACGCTTCTGTCGGCCAGCGGAGCGAACTGCCGATACTGTGACTATCGTCGGGCGTGCGATGTCCGCCATCACCGCAAGCGGGAGTTCGTCGACGAGGTTCACAAGGACGACGCAGCGTACGTTCCGCTCCGTGTTCGCGACGACGAGGACATCGAGACGGTGATGAGCGATGACTGAGGAACCCGAGGAGATTCAGCTCACGGAGGAACAGGAGGATGCGCTCGTCCAGGGCCGGAACGTCGCGATCACTGCCGGCGCCGGGACAGGGAAGACGACAACGCTCACCGAGCGGTACGTGACGATACTGGCCGAGAACCCGTCGCTCACGCCGGAGAAAATAGTCACGATTACTTTCACGCGAAAGGCTGCTGCCGAACTGACTGAGCGCGTTCGGGAGGAGGTGTACGACAGGCTCGAGGCTGTCGACTCACCAGAGGCCTACCACCGCTGGCGAAACGTTCTCGACGATCTGGAGGACGGCTATGTCCACACCATTCACGCGTTCTGTACCCGGCTCTTGCGAGAACGGGCCGTCGAGGCTCCGGTTCCGCTCGGCTTCGACGTGCTTGACGAAGACGGCGCCGCGACACTCCAACGCGAAGTTGTGACGGAGTTCCTCGAACGCAACCAGGACGAAGACGACGTGGAGCTCCTTGCCCAGCTCTGGAGTCGCGACCAGTTGGTCGATACACTCGCTGGATTACTCGATGAACGCCCACAGAGCGAGTCCGTCCTCGAGGCGTGGCGTGACGCCGAGGTCGACGACTACGTCGATATCTGCTGGGAGGTCGTTTGTGATCTCGACGTTGCCGACGCTCGACAGACGCTGTTTGCGGACGGACTCCTTGAGCAGCTACGCACGGTCGCGGGCCGCGTCGACCGTGAGGGCGCTATCGCCGACGAGGACGGCCTTGGGGTCTACCGGACCTTCACCGAGGTCGCGACGACACTCCCTGCCAACCCCGAGGAAAGCGATCCCCGCGACTGTCAGCGGGCAATCCTCGACCTCTACGAGGCCTGTGAGAAGAAGAACGGTGGCCTGTACAGCAGTTCGGGATACGTCGTCGGTGACCGGGACGAGTGGAATGAGTACGGTGACGTCTACGACGACCTGAAGGACGCTATCGACGCGGTCATCGCGGCCGTCGAACCGCACGCGGATGCAGTCGAGACGACACCCGGTGAGCTCGAAGCAAACAGCGCCCATTACGCGCTGGCTCTGATGCGGGTCTTCGATGACGTCCTCGCCGCCTACGCCGACGAGAAAGAGCGTCGCGATACGCTCGACTTCCCCGACGTGATCGAGACCACCCTTGAGTTCTTGCGAACGAACGATGCCGTCACGGAGCGGCTACGAGAGCAGTTTGCGGCCGTGATGGTCGACGAGTTCCAGGACACGGACCCGCGCCAGTGGGAGCTGGTCAAGCTCCTCACGGGCGTCGACGAGCAGACGGCGTCGAACGTCTTTCTGGTCGGCGACGAGAAACAGAGTATCTACGGATTCCGTGGTGCCGACGTGACGACGTTCGGGGAAGCGAGAGCGGAACTCCAGACTGTCAACGAAGCCCGTGGGGTCGACGACGTCCCCGACAGCGATGCCGAGAGTCCGACCGCGCTCGAACTCTCCGGGAACTTCCGGACGCTGGATGAGCCGCTGTCGTTCCTGAACGAGCTCTTCGAGTACCTGTTCCAGCCGGAGGGTGACAGCCACGAACCCCACGAAGCGCCACCGCAGGAGTTGACCACACAACGCGACCGTATCGAGGACATCGAGGGACTGACCGGGAGTGTCGAGTATCTCGCTGTGCCCGACGACGCCGACACGGCGGCGGAACTCTTCGGCGGTGACCATCCGGTTGCTGAAGGTGCGCTCGACCACACCATCGAGGCCGAGGCGCAAGCGCTCGCTGCTCGACTGACCAACCTGTTCGACGATCCACCGACAGTCCAAGACCCCGACACGGGTGTTCATCGCGACGCTACGCCGGACGACACGGCAATCCTCCTCCGCCGGCGAACCCATCTGGATCGGTATCAGCGGGCCCTTGAGGAGTACGACATTCCCTATACTGTCGTCGGTGGCGTCGGATTCTACGATACGCCCGAGGTCCAGGCGCTGACGAACCTACTTCGGGTGCTTGGTGATCCGCAGGACGACGTCTCTCTCTATGGGGTGCTTCGGTCCCCGCTGTTTGGCTTCACCGATGACCGCCTCGCACCGGCAGTTGCCGAGGCTGATTCAGTGTGGGATGCACTCGCCGAGACGGACGATCCACAGCTCGCGGATGCTTTCGACCTCCTCACGACATGGCGTACCCTTAGTGGCTGCGCGACGCCGTCTGAAGATGGCGTCCTCCCGTGGTACCGTCTGTTGTCCCGAGTGATCGACGACACGGGGTATCTGGCGAGCGTGAGTGCTGACGAACGCGGTCACCAGGCCGTCGAGAACGTCGAGAAGTTCCGCGACCAGGTCCGTACTTGGAGCGAGAACGGTGTTCACACAGCTGCTGGGTTGCTCCACCGGATCGACCGCCAAGCAGAGATCGACCCCCGAGAAGGGGAGGCTGACATCCCCGGCGATGTGGAGGGCGTCCGGATAATGACGATTCACGCCGCGAAGGGACTCGAGTTCCCAATCGTCACTGTCCCCGATCTCGGAAGTGACCTCAATTTCGGGCGGTCCGTTGACGATCACGGCTATGTCCGCCTCGTTGAGGGGACGACTGATGCCCCACCGATTCCTGCAGTAGGTGCTCCCCACCCCAACGATGCGTTCGCAATCGAGAAGACGGCAGTCCACGAATATGCCGATCGTCGCTCACTCCCGCAAGAGCGTGCGGAATCCAAACGCCTGCTCTACGTGGCCTGTACCCGAACTCGGGACCACCTGCTGCTGTGTGGAACACACGACATCGATACTGATGAGTCTGGACACATCGAACTCGGTGAGCCAGATGACTTCGCTGACGCCAGCCGGTGGCGGGATTGGCTTCAGCCAATTCTGTTTGACGACCAAGAGCTAGTCGTTGAGGCGGTCTACGAGGGAGCTACGGACGCTCGAATCGGTGATGCTTCATACACTATTCAGACGCCACCTCGGCCGGTTGAATGGCAGTCTGAGGCTCCCACGGAAGCGGTAGACCCTGCGATTACTGTCCCCTCTCCGCCGGAACGACAGGACGCAGTTCGCGTTGCCGCAACAACCCTCGTCAGTGCCGTTGCAGACGCTTCCGAGAACGGACACAGCTACACGTCGGGGGGTGGGACAATCGGATTGAGTCCGACCACCTTCGGAACTGTTGTCCATCGACTCAATGAGCTCCGTCTTCCACGGGATGAGTGGCCCTCGTTCATTCGTCAGTTGAGTCGTATGGAAGGTGAGGAACCGACGGATAACGATCTTCAGGCGGCGGTGTGCCATGCCCAGGATGCGATCCGGTTCGTCGATGAAACTGAGGCGGACCTCTCGCTTGAAGCTTCCTACGACGAGTACTCAGTTGTCGCTCGTCTTGATGACTCCCGCATAGTGGGTGATATTGACCGTCTTCTGGTTACTCCAGATGCGTATCACATCATCGACTACAAGACGAACGACCTGTCTTCGACGACGACTGGTGCCCTCGCTGACCACTATCGGCCGCAGATGCTTGCCTACGCTCTCGCGCTCTTCCAGCACGATCCCGCACGACAGGTTCGTGCTTCACTCCGGTTTACCGATGTCGGCGTCGAAGAACAGTTTGAGTGGCAACGGAGTGAACTGACTGATATCGAATCCGAACTTCGCTCTATGTTGGCTCTCGTCGCCTGAGCCGCTAACTCTATTGTGGATATTCCAGAGTAGTATGCTATCTTGAAATAGTTCAAATTTTTTGAATAGAATACTACTCGTACTATTCACCACAAAGTTAAGTCGAGAGGGGTTGATACTGATGAATAGTATGAGTGGCTCAGATAGCAAGAATAGCATAGATAGAACGAATAGCCCGAATAGCCCATATGGTTCGGTACAGACCGATGGGAACTCTCGGGCTGTGTCGGTTTGTATGCTGAAGGGGGGTGTCGGCAAATCGACGATCGCTGTCAACCTCGCTCGACAGCTGGCCGCACAGGACCACGATGTACTCCTCATCGATCTTGATCCGAACGGCCACGCATCCGTCGGTTTAGGCTTTGACGACCAGTATCACAACACCGAGGAAACCATCGGTGACGTCTTCTTCGACGATGCTGACCCGACTTCTGTTGTCTATGATACCAGCTACGAGTTCGATATTCTCCCGTCCAGCGAGGATTTAGAACAGGTCGAGCGGGAGATCGTCGTGGGCGACGTGTTTCAACCCTCTGCGCTGCTCAAACGGGAAGTGGTAGACCCACTCCTCGGGGGAACGTACGATTACATCGTCACGGATTCGCCGGCGTACCGATCCCGACTCACGGACAACGCGCTGGTCGCGACGGCAAACTTGGTACTTCCGCTCGCCCCGGGAAACGAGGCAATGGCCGGCTTGGAGCGAACCATCGAGCGACAGATCTCCCCGCTTCGGCAGCATATGGACGTCGACGTCCTGTCGCTGGTTCCGAACATGTTGAGCGGCCGTATCGACCAGCAGACTCAAGATCGACAGCTCCTCGAACGTCTCAACTCGCACGATAACCTTCAGGACCGCATCCCGAATTTCGCGAGAATCACGGACTGGGAGGCTGTCGACGCCGGCGATCTCAAACCCTCACCGGGCATCCGAGACCGAACAAGCATCACGAAGGCCTATGGCGAGCGCAAACCCCTGCTGGACTACGACCCTGACTGTGACCAGTTGCAGTGTTTCGACGAGTTGGCGCACATCGTCGAGGCAGGTGAGGTGGTCCGCCATGTCTGACGACGATCCGTTTGCCGACCTCGGGGAGACACTCGAAGATGAACCGGACGACGAACCCCAAGATACGGATGACGCGTCTGAATCGGAAGGCGACGATCAGACGCCCTCTCAGGAACCCGTCGAACGACGAAACCCGATGACCGATTCAGCGTTCAGCTATGAGGCCGCCAAACAGCGGCCTTTCTACGCCCGGGAGGTTACGATCGAGGACTTCGATTCTTGGTTGAAGTACGAACTGGAACGCGATCTCAACCAGCAGGGCTACCAGAACATCGTCGTTCGGGAGATGACTGATGCTCTTCTCCGAACCGTCGTGGAGGAAGATCTCGTAGACGAAGTGGCCGAACGATTCGAACAAGCTCGCGAATCTGCTTCTTCAGAATCGACTGAATAGTGTACTATTCCAAAATAGAAAGCTATTCTACAATACCCCAACAGCAACCTCAGAATAGTCTGATTCCGCCTCTATACGGTGAACTCAGTTGAGACCGCACAACCTCGGAGGATGGTTTTGATGTGTGCCTTCTATCCGATACTACTTGCTAGTAATAAAGCTCCGAACGAACATCTCGTCTCCGTCCGGTGTCCCCTCTTCACCGCTCAGAATAAAAGCAGTCCCGTCGCAACAGCGGTCGTCACCACTGCGATCGGGAAGCCGACTCGAACAAGTTGTCCGACCGAAATGTCGACCCCACGGCGACTCGCCTGATCCAGAACGATCAACGTCGCAGCACTCGCCACGGGCGTGGCGTTCCCGGCGAGTGTACTCACCGCGGCCAGCAAGTACCACGACTGCGGGTCGGTGACTGTCGTCGATAGCAGCACGACCGCCGGGACATTGCTCACGACGTTCGAGAGTAGAAAGATCACGCCAGCGAACCCGATCCCGCTATCGACTGCACGGAGCCGGTCCACCAGTGTCGTGCCTTCGAGACTCCCGACGAGAACGAACAGTCCCACGAAGAGGACGAGAATTCCCCAGTCCATCTCCGCGAGAATGTCGTTTCCGGGCACTTTTCGGAACAGCTGCAGCCACGCGAGATGGAGCACACCCATCGAGGCTGCAACGATGCCCGCGTTCGTCGACGGGAACGCAGCCAACAGTACGAACGTCGCGAGCAGAAAGCCACCGCTAGAGAGCGCCCACTGTCGATCGAGGTCAGGCAGCGATACCGTCGATCGGACGGCCGTCCCGTCGTACTGGACGGCCAGGAGAAGACTTGCCACGAGCAACGAGACGAACGCGACCGGAGCCAGCGTCTTCACGAACGCGACGGTCGAGAGGCCGCTCTGACTTAGAATGTACGCGTTCTGGGGGTTACCGAGTGGTGTCGCGAGGCTACCGATGTTCGCCCCGAGAATAACCGCAATCAGCGGTCCGGTCGGCGTCGTATCCGTTCCCTTGACCGCCTGTATCAATACGGGCGTCATCAACAGGACGACCGCGTCGTTGAGTGCGAGCGCGCTCAATCCGGCGGCGACCCAGAGCGTGCCGATGACGAGTCGCCGAACGGTCCCAGTCCGCCGCACGAGGAGTGTGGCTGCCCATGGGTAGAAGCCGCTTCGAGAGAGCGCTTCGACGTGTGCGAGCATCCCGAACAGAAGCAGGATCGTCTCGGTATCGATGCTCGCGAGCGCCTGTTCCGGTGATGTGGCCCCGAGGGCGACGACGACCACCGCCCCGGTTGCCGCCGTGACGGCACGGGTGAGCGGATACACCCGAATCTGGCGAAAAAAGAGCAGGCCGAACGTGAGGCCGACCAAGCCAGTCACCAGTGTTTCGGAGACCATTCAGCGACAGTCAGTCCAGTATCCTTGTGAACCCACCAGATTTCGGTCTGGATTTACGATCCTCTACTGGGGTCATCAACTGGCAGACGCCTCGCGAGTCGTCGGTGACGCGTCCGGTCGTGTAGCTCAGTTTTTGACGTGACGATGTATCCGTCTTCTGTGCCGTTCCAGCCGTCGTCTGCAACCATCTGTGCGGCCTGTTTGAAGCGGTCTATCGTCTGTTGAAGGAGTTGGTGAGCATCATCGCCCACGTCGAGTTTCACGACGGCAGGACGTCGAAACTCGACAGTTACCATATGTATTTATATTTACGAAAGTATAAAAGTTATTTATATGGTGGAACAACTCTAGGGAGTCATCGGTGGTGTAGTCGGTGAATTGCCACACGGAGTTTACGCGATTCGCTCCCGCCTGTTCGTTCCTCGGTTCCGACCAGTCGGAACACTCGTCACTCACGTGAAGGACGGGATTCCTTCGCTGTATCAAGATGGCGGACGCCGGCGTCAAACCGTTGTTCGTCGTTCCCCGACGGAATTGCTGTCGAGTGCGAGCCACATCCTCACAGAGGTCGCGATAGCTTGCCACCGTTTCGTGCCGCTGTTGCAGTGAGTCGAAGCCGACGCCGGTCAACGATATCTCGTTCGCGTCGACGATCCATGCCCTGATTTCCCAGGGGATGAGGTCAATCTTCCCGCCTTCGATCCGGTATTGACCTCCTCCGCGTTGTGTCGGAACGCTCGTCACTCACTGGAAGGCGGGGGTATGCGTTCGCATCTCGATCAATCTCGCCTGCGTTCAAGCTCATCACCTAGCTCCTAATTGACTATATTATCAATTCTCATTATTACATCAATTACTGATACTGATGTATCGGTCGTTCTCTTTTAACTGGTATATGTGATTACGGAATGAAAATTTATAATTGTTAGCTATTCAGGCCTGAGTCCTGTTTCAGTTGGTACAACCGTAAATTAGCTTGATAATGAGCAATACTGGCCATATATCGTTGTTGATTGTTCCGATATTTTCCCCCCATAGCTGATTCAGTGGTAGACTACGGCGAGATCGCCCTTAGATAAGGTGTCTTCGGAAGCGATACTCGCTTGAACAATAAATTCTGACTAGAAGGGCCGAGTATATCGATAAATTTTATATTTTTAATGATTATAACTTCTTACTATAATATCTCTGTCAAACCCTCCGCGTCAAATTCTGGCCACCAAAATAACAATCGCCAGTTTCGATATAGATATCTGAGTGGCGTCGCGTCTAGACGACCCTATTAAGCCCCTCCGATACAGACTCCCCTTATGAGCCGACAGCTAGCGTCCGAACAGTCGGATCGACAGAAATCAGCAGACCTGCGCAGCGGCGAGGTGACTGATGGCGTCGAACGTGCCCCGCACCGTGCTATGTTTCGGGCGATGGGATACGACGACGAGGATCTAACCTCGCCGATGGTCGGCATCCCGAATCCTGCAGGAGATATCACACCGTGTAACGTCCACCTTGACGACGTGGCCGACAGCGCGATCGACGGCATCGACCAAGCTGGTGGAATGCCGATCGAATTCGGGACGATCACAATCTCCGACGCGATCTCGATGGGGACCGAAGGCATGAAAGCCTCGCTCATCTCACGGGAGGTGATCGCCGATTCGGTCGAACTCGTCGCCTTCGGCGAACGCATGGACGCACTCGTTACCGTCGCTGGGTGTGACAAAAACCTCCCTGGAATGATGATGGCGGCGATCCGAACCGACTTACCGTCCGTGTTCCTCTATGGCGGATCGATTATGCCTGGCGAACACGACGGCCGCGAGGTAACGATCCAGAACGTCTTCGAGGGTGTCGGGGCGGTCGCCTCAGGAGAGATGTCCGAGGACGACCTCGACGACCTCGAGCGCCACGCCTGTCCCGGTGCCGGCTCCTGTGGTGGGATGTTCACCGCAAACACGATGGCGTCGCTGAGCGAGGCGCTCGGGCTTGCCCCGCTCGGATCTGCCAGCGCGCCCGCTGAGAGTGAGGAACGGTATACTGTCGGGAGGCGAGCCGGTGAACTCGTGCTCGACTGCGTTGAACACGACCGAAAGCCATCCGACATCCTCTCGAAGGAGAGCTTCGAGAACGCGATCGCGCTGCAGGTCGCGATCGGGGGGTCGACCAACGGTATCTTACACCTGCTCGCGCTGTCCGCCGAAGCCGGGATCGACCTCGAGATCGAGGAGTTCGACCGTATCTCTCGGCGCACACCCAAGATCGTAAATCTCCAGCCCGGCGGGGAACGCGTCATGAACGACCTCCACGAAATCGGTGGCGTCCCCGTCGTCCTCCGCCGACTACTGAACGCCGGGTTGATCCACGGCGACGCACTGACAGTGACGGGCCGGACGATCGAAGCAGAACTCGATGAACTCGATCTGCCACCAGACGAGGAGATCGATGTTGATTTCCTGTACTCGGTCGAGGAGCCGATTCATGACGAGGGTGCGATCAAGATCTTGACGGGGAACATCGCGCCCGACGGTGCAGCCCTCAAGGTGACCGCAGACGACAATTTCCATCACGAGGGGCCAGCACGGGTCTTCGAAACCGAGGAAGCTGCCATGCAGTACGTCCAAGACGGCCACATCGAATCGGGTGACGTCATCGTCATCCGCAACGAGGGGCCCCAGGGCGGCCCGGGGATGCGGGAGATGCTCGGCGTCACCGCCGCCGTGGTCGGTGCCGGCCACGAAGACGACGTCGCGATGCTAACGGACGGCCGGTTCTCCGGTGCAACGAGGGGACCGATGATCGGTCACGTTGCCCCCGAAGCCTACGTTGGTGGTCCGATAGCCGCCCTCGAAGACGGCGACCACGTCACCATCGATATCCCGAACCGATCGATCGACGTGGATCTCTCGGACTCCGAGCTAGAGGGCCGACTCGACGACTGGGAGCAACCTGATCCCCCCTATCCATCTGGTGTTTTGGCAAAGTACGGATTCGCGTTCGGGTCGGCGGCAAACGGCGCCGTCACGAATCCCAGCCTCAAGCGCGAGAACTAACAGGATCGAAGCTAGAATTGCCCGGCCTGTTCGCAAGCCGGAGTTCTCGACGCAGCTAGCGAGTAGCTTCCAATCATCACTATCATGAAATACCAGTAACGAACAAATAACAAGAACAAGTCTCACTCCTTGAATTGAAAGAAAGCGAGGAATCGTTCGCCACATTCGCGACAATTAACCCATGCCTTTCCATCGGCGTTCTCCTCTGACTTGATCAGGAAGCTATTCTGTGGGATTATCGCCATAGCTTCCGCATTAAACTCGGGACACCGGGCTGATTGTCCCGTTGGTGGTTTGGACATACCCCACATGTTCGTGGGAGATATTAAAAAAAAAAAAAACTCCGCTACATTAATGCGTGGGGAGCCAGTGGAGCGGGCAGTTCATGTGCAACTCTTCCCTGCGCTCGTGTCATCCATCGCTCAGATACCTGGTATGTGCTCACATAATTCTCTGCTGTGCGTCGACGACCGCGACACTCGCCAGATTTACGATGTCGTTGACTTCGTCGCCACGCTGCAAGACGTGGACTGGCTTGTCCATCCCGACGAGCATCGGACCGATCGCCTCGGCTCCGCCGAGCCGCTGGAGCAGTTTGTATCCGATATTGCCCGCTTCCAAGTTCGGGAACACCAGGATGTTCGCCGGGTCATCGAGGTCGGCGAACTCGTAGGTCCCCTGGAGGATATCCTCAACGACGGCAGTGTCCGCCTGCATTTCGCCGTCGACAGGGAAATCGACATCGGGGTCCTCGCGCAGGCTGGCAGCCGCACGGCGAGGCTTGCGCGTCCCCTCGTTGTCGACCGAGCCGAAATTCGAGTACGACAGCAGGGCGGCCCGCGGCTCGATATTGAACCGCCGGGCTAACTCCGCCGTGTGTTTGGTCACTTCCGCGAGCACTGCCTCGTCGGGCTGTTGGTTGACGGTCGCATCGGCACAGAAGACGACCCGATTCTTGAACGTGAGCATGTAGACGCCAGCCGCGTACTCGGTGTCAGCGGCGGTACCGATGACCTGGAGCGGTGGGCGCAGTGCCGACGGATAGTGATGCATGAGCCCGGTGAGCATTGCGTCGGCATCACCCATCTCGACCATGACCGAACTCAGGTAGTTGCTATCCTGGACGAGTGTGTGTGCTTCGCGGCGCGTAATGCCCTTACGCTGCCGGAGTTCGTAGAGTCGCTCAGCGTACGGGTCAAGATTGGTCTCTGTAGGATCGACGATTTCGGGGTCGACGTCGAGCGCCAGCGTCTCGATAATCGTTTCGATGCGATTGCGGTCGCCGACGAGCACGGGCTCGGCGATACCCTGTTCGACGAGCTGGGCGGCCGCCCGGATCATCTTCTCGTTATCACCCTCGGCCAAGACGACCCGCTTCGGAGCAGTTTTCGCCTTATTTAATACGATCCGCATCATCTCCCGGGACTTCCCGAGTCGGGCCTCCAGTTCTTCGACGTACGCCTCGAGGTCGAGTTCGCGGCGGGCGGCCCCGCTTTCCATCGCTGCTCGCGCAACGGCGGGCGCAAGCTCGAACAGAACCCGTGGGTCTAACGGCTTGGGGAGGATGTACTCGGACCCGAACTGCAACGGTTGATCGCCGTAGGCTTTGACAACGGCATCCGGGACGTCCTGGCGGGCGAGGTCTGCGAGGGCCCGAGCGGCGGCGACCTTCATCTCTTCATTGATTTCGGTAGCCCGCACGTCGAGTGCCCCCCGGAAGATGAAGGGGAACCCGAGCACGTTGTTCACCATATTCGGGTAGTCCGATCGGCCCGTAGCCATGATCACGGTGTCATCGCGAGCCTCCTTAGCCGTCTCGTAGTCGATCTCAGGATCCGGGTTTGCCAGCGCGAAGATGATGGGGTCGTCCGCCATCGATCGAACCATCGCTTGATCGACGATACCGCCCACCGACAGCCCGACGAACACGTCCGCGCCGATCATCGCATCGCTGAGGTCGCCGTCGGAGACGTCGCGCGTGAACTCGCGTTTATATTCGTTGACGCCATCCGTCTCGACGCGATGCTCCGTAATGATCCCCGATGAATCACACATCGTGATATTGTCCCGAGAGACACCGAGTGAGACGTAAAAGCGAGCTGTTGCGATGGCAGCAGCACCCGCCCCAGAGAAGACTATCTCGAGATCTTCGAGGCGTTTCTCCGCGATAGCGGCGGCGTTGAGCAGTGCCGCACCACTGATGATCGCCGTCCCGTGCTGGTCATCGTGGAAGACAGGGATATCTAGCTCCTCGCGGAGTCGCTCTTCGAGTTTGAAACACTTGGGGGCCTTGATGTCTTCGAGGTTGATTCCCCCAAAGGTCGGTTCCATCGAGGCAATCGCACGGCTCATCGCGTCTGTGTCAGCTTCATCGAGTTCGATGTCGAAGACGTCGATGTCTGCGAAGCGCTTGAACAGGACGCCCTTCCCCTCCATGACGGGTTTCGAGGCTTGTGCACCGATATCGCCTAATCCGAGGACCGCACTGCCATCCGAAACGACGCCCACGAGATTGCCCTTCGCCGTATAGGTGAACGCATCTGCCGGGGTGTCACGGATGGCGCGGCACGGGGCAGCGACACCTGGCGAGTATGCTAGGCTCAGATCCCGTTGTGTATTCGTTGGTTTCGTCGTCGAGATCTCGATCTTCCCGGCTGGCGGCGTTCGATGGTACTCCAGAGAGTCCTCGTCTAATCCCATAGTACAGAGTTTTTACGTATCGGCTAAAAGGTGCCTATCTTCCTGTGCCAGTATTCAGTGGTGTCAGTCCCCTAACGCCCCTGATCAGGGAATTGGACTCGATTGCTGGTTGCGCTACGGAGCCTATCGCGGAGGTCCGCTGCCGTCTCGAGAGGAACCCGAACCGTGAACCGAACGTCCGCCTCGTAGTCGGCATCGAACTCGACGTCAGCACTCTCCAAGATCGAACGAACCGTCCCAGAGTCATCGTATGCGACGGCGATGGCGAACCGTTCGTGGGGACGCTCCTCAATCACTCCAGCGTCCGTGATGGCATCGGTCGTCGCCCGGGCGTAGGCCCGAGCCAGTCCGCCAATACCCAGGTTCGTCCCGCCGTAGTAGCGGGTGATGACCACGACCACGTTTCGCAACTCCTGGCCTTGAAGGACGTTTAGAGCGGGTTTCCCGGCCGATCCCGAGGGTTCGTCAGCGTCGCTCGCGTACTCCCGGAGGAATCCCTCATCTGTGGACCCTCCGGCTGTCGGTTCCGCAGGCACGCGGTAGGCCGGGACGTTGTGTGTCGCGTCGTCGTACTCCTCCTGGATCTCCTCGATGAACGACTCCGCGGCGTCAACCGACTCCGCCGGGGCGACATGGCCGATAAACTCCGATCCCTGGACTGTGAACCGTGTCTGACCACGGCCGCCGACAGTCCGATAGGTATCAGCCATACGGTAATCATGACTGTGGTTCTGGAAATCACTGTCGCTCAAAAGTAGATTACATCATCTCTACACCATCGATTGGCTATCCATAATTTCATCCACGAGGGGTTCATTCGTGACCTATGGTCGAAAAAGCGGACGTTCAGCTGGAACTTGCACAAGAAAGGACCCGGCTAGCACGCGAGCGGACCATCCTGGCCCATATCAGAACTGGCTTCGCCTCGTTTCTCTTTGGAGCAGCCGTCCTCGGGTTATTTGGTGACTCACTTTCTTTCGTCGGGACGGCGTTCATTCTCGTTGGTATTGTATTTCTTGCTACCAGCGGGATATCGTACCTTCGGAGCAATCAGCGTGTTAGCCATCTCCTCGACGATATCGAACGTCCGTTCCATCGGAACGGATAGCAACGGACCTGCCTCGTTTCGGTGTCAGAATCAGTCCCTTTTCCCCGCGGTATTCCACGCTGAACTGCCGTTCTCCGACTGATAAGAGCTGTAACCCGAAAGTGTATCGGCATCCAGGGTAACAACCCCTAAGCGGTTGTCGCTTAACCCAGGCACAACTCCAATCCACCAGAATATCCTCTGACTTCAACGGCAAACTCGTTACTCAGCTCCTCGAACAACGTGGCCGTATTTCAGCAGAGCGACGAACGTCACGCCGCCGAATGCGTTTCCGACCGTCGCAAGGAGAACGAACTCGAGATAGTCCAGGACAGAGATCGATGATGCGGTGAACACACCAAAGAGCACCTCGACGTTCCCCGCGATAGAGTGCGGCAGGTGCAGGATCCCGATCATCGCAGTGATGACCCAGATGACGATCATTTGGCTCGTCGTCTCCTGAGCGGCGGTGATCAGCCAGGCCAGCAACCCCATCAGCCACCCGGCGAACACCGCACCGACGAACAGTCGCTGTACGTCAGCGAAGACAAGATTCGACGCGATTGCTTCGAAGGCGGCCGGTGTAACGACTCCCAGGCCTGGGAGCAGAACGACGACGAGGAGTGTAAACACGACCCCGCCGACGATGTTCCCAACGTAGACCAGTCCCCAGAGCCGAGTGAGCTGCCGCATCGTTGCTTGCCCGTCGAGTACAGGCATCACGGCGAGGGTGGTGTGTTCGGTGAACAGCTCCGATTGACCTAGGATGACGAAGAGGAACCCGATGGAGTACACGCTCGCCATGAGTAACTCCGTCGGGAGGTCCCCAAAGCCACCGGGGGAGAGTGTCAGTACCACGCCCATCATGAGCGGGCCGAATCCAATATCGAGACCAGCCGAGAACCCAGAGAGTAACAGGCCGGACGTCTGGCGGTTGATCTCGTTGAGGCCGCCGTCGATCAACAACTCGAGGACCTCGCGCGTTGGGGTCTGTCTCATGCAGCGGCACCTCTCAATTTCGTGTTCATGTACGTATGCACGTCTGTACCGTATCGTTGAGCAAGGTGGTATCCAAAGGTTCCTATCTTTCCGCGAGATTCCTCTCGCAGTTCCGCAGTGGGTCGAGACGCTTGTCCTCAAACGGGGATGGGCCCGTGACGTTGTGACGAGTCTTGTGACGGGCTTGGTCGTACAAATCCACACCAACAACGGGATATTTATCCCCGGGAACGTGAATCAGATACTAACTCGATGGTTTCAGTAGCTGAGCTATTTGTTCGAGTCGCTGGTGAAAACCCCGTAATTCAGGGGTTTGTCGGTGGCATCGTTATCGCGGGACTCAATTTGTTCGGCGCGTTGTTGGTGTTCGTCTGGCGCGACCCGTCGGAACGGGCGCTCGATGGTGCCCTCGGGTTTGCAGCTGGTGTGATGCTGGCCGCAGCCTTCACGAGTCTCATCATCCCCGGAATCGAGCAATATTCTGGTGGAAATCCGATTCCGACGCTGGTCGGCATCGTACTCGGCGTCATCTTTCTCGATCAAGCCGACCGGCTCGTCCCACACGCACACTACTTGCTGACCGGGCGCAGACGGGCAGATGAGGCCAACCCCAGTACGTCCCTCCCAGTCGCTAACGAACGACTGGTTCCCGTCGTGCTGTTCATTTTAGCGATTACACTTCACAATATGCCAGAAGGACTGGCAGTCGGCGTCGGGTTCGGCTCCGGGGACATTGATAACGCAATTTCGCTGATGCTGGCGATCGGTATCCAAAATATTCCTGAAGGACTTGCCGTCTCGGTAGCGGCGATCAATGCAGGGCTCGATCGGCGCTCCTATGCCGTCTTCGCTGGGTTGCGGTCGGGAATCGTCGAAATCCCGCTCGCGGTGGTGGGTGCCCTGGCGGTGAATGTTGTCGAACCCCTCCTCCCGTATGCGATGGGGTTCGCCGCGGGCGCAATGCTGTTTGTGATCTCCGACGAAATCATCCCCGAGACTCATACGCATGGCTACGAGCGGACCGCCACACTCGGGGTGATGGCTGGCGTCATCGTGATGCTGTATCTCGACGTCAGTTTGGGCTAAACACAGCCGATTACAAAACAGGACGAGGTTCTAGATAGCACCTCTACACCATCCGAGCAAGGTGAATGCTAACGCGACGGTCGTGTTTAGTTAGGAGCATTGAGCCAGGCAGCAAATGCTTGGAGCCAATTTTCAGCGGTTTGCGGCTCAACGTGGCTAAAACAGTTTGAGAACGAGGAAGTTCGGCGTTTGAGTTCTCGAAAAATTCGTTCGATGGCGTTCCGATTTCCATTTCGTTCTGTTTGAAATCGGAGCCCAGCTCTGGCCAGCGCAGTTTGGAGGTGTTGAGCGCCATCGACCAGAAACACGGCGGATTCGACATCGTGTTTCTGACGAAGTTCTCGTAGAAAGATCTCGGTTAATGCGGTCGTTGTTGTCGAAAATAGTCGAAGATGCAGCAAATTGTTAATGTCGGGATCGGCGGCAGCATACAGCCAGAATTGCTGATCATTAATTCGAATCACGGTTTCGTCCACAGCAACGTGATTCGGGCTTCGACCCTCTGTGGGCTGTAAATCGGCCTTTTGGACCCAATCGTGGACTGCTTTACGAGATCGATCGACACCCAGTTCTTCGAGGATAGAGACGGTATTCGACAGCGAGACCCCCGCTAACTGCAGTTGAATACCGAGCTTCATCGCACGCTCGGGTGTCCGCTGTCGTTCCACAAAATCCAAATCAATCCAGTCTGTACATCCGCTGAGGCGGTTGATTTTTGGCATAGAGCACCAAGAAATCACCCCGCCTCACTCTTCATCCTTAACTAAACACGACCAACGCGACACAGAATACTACTATAAGTCTGGAATCGAAAGCGGAATTTGGTAATGAACAAGCAAGCGTTCCTGCACCTCCATGGTCTCCTGGCAGAAGTATCAGAACAGTACGAATCACGGATATCAGGCGATCTTGAACTCGACGAGTACGAGACGCTCGATACCCGACCAACATCGATCCACAAATCGAAAGACGACCACAAGGCCGCTATGTTTGCACTCGCACGAGATATCACCTCCGACATGGAGATAGATTCAGAAACCGAACCGGTCGCTCCAACTGCCGACTGATTCTTTGAGCGATGTTCTAGCGGTATATCCGACAGTACACAGCCGCGCCTGACGCAATGACCGCTTCACGTGGCGACAGATCCCTACATGGGATTACCGTGGTGTTCGGGCAAGAGATCTCCCTCCAAATACGACGATCGTGACCGAAGATTTCATCGCAGAGACTGGGCCTGTAACTGGTTCGGAAACCCTTAAGCAGGCTATCTGCCTGATTGGTACTATGAGCACTGAGTTATCAGCTTCGCGAACCCGGCGAGAGGGGGAGACTCCCCACACGGTCGGTAGCCAGCAGAGTACCCAACCGACGTACGGGAAATCACGATGGCGGGTGCACAATGATGTACTGACCAAATCGGTGAACCAGAGGCGCGATGGACGAACCCACTCATATCACGGAGATCATTCCCGTTTCGAAATTAGTCATGTATGAAATTCGGGTATTCTGAAGTCTGCCTCGACCACGAAACCGGGCCACGTCATCCCGAAAACTCGGACAGACTGCGAGCCATCCGGCGGGCACTTACAGACTACAACGACGTCAAGTACGTCGACGCGGCTCCGGCGACACGTGATCGTATTCTTGCGGTGCACGACGAGGACTACGTCGCCGAGTTCGAATCGTTCTGTGCGTCTGGCGGAGGAAACTGGGATGCTGATACCGTCGCTGTTGAGAGCACGTGGGAGGCAAGCCTTGCCAGCGCTGGTCTTGCCGAGTGGGCCGCCAAAACGGCCCTTGACCAACGAACCGAGCAATTTCCTCCGTTCTCACTCGGCCGGCCGCCGGGTCACCATGCTGTCGAAGATGACGCGATGGGCTTTTGCTTCTTCAATAACATCGCAATCGCTGCCCAGTCCGTCATCGATGTCGGGACCGCTGAGCGGGTGGCAATCATCGATTGGGACGTCCATCACGGGAACGGGACACAGGAGATTTTCTACGACGACGGCAGCGTCTTCTACGTCTCGTTCCACGAGGACGGACTCTATCCGGGCACCGGCTTCGTTGAAGAAACCGGCACAGGTGACGGCACGGGGACGACACTGAATGTGCCGTTTCCACCTGGAACGACTGAACATGGCTATCTCACCGCGATCGACGAGGTGGTCGGCCCCGAATTACTCGCGTTCGATCCTGATCTGCTTCTGGTAAGTGCCGGCTTCGACGCACACAGACATGATCCAATTTCGCGGATGTCCGTTTCAACCGATGGGTATGGCTTACTGACCCAGCAGGTTCGAAAGATTGCGGTCAGCACCGGTGCTGGTTTGGGATTTGTGCTCGAAGGCGGCTACAGCCTCGATACGCTCTCCGAAAGCATTCAGATGGTATATGACGTCTGCAGTGGCTATCAGCCAACCACGGAAGACTGTGAGGTATCCGACGCTGCTCGCGACGTCATCGATAGCCTCATAGCACAATTCGAGCAGACGAATGCAAGAGGATGAACCCACCTCGTTCGGCCAATTTTCTGTGTGGTCTGGGCGACACGACAGGTGGAGACAGCTCGCTATTCGAATCGACGCAACGGGACGATTACCATTCTGTCATCGTTCGATTTCGAAGTCACCGACTGAGACTTTCTCTCGGAAGACAGCCAACGATAGCTCGAGTGTATCTTGGAGGCCTTCTAACTTGACCTGGCTATCCTCTACACCCATATACCAAAAGACCTCATTCGTTCGAGTATGATACAGAGACTGACCGCCCCAGATGAGTTGTCCGTTGATTTCAAGCGTCTGATGTCGGTGAGGCATTCCTGGTGTCTATTGATTATTTAGAGTTGGCTTAGTAGTTTGGTCAATGGAAGACTACGCGCGAGTTCCGTACCTCACAAAAGAACGACCCAGGGAATACCGAATCAGTCGTCGGCCGGAGCGGCGCCGCCCTCGTCGTGTTGCATCTTCGTGTGCGAGAGTTTCCCACCGGCCGCGAGAATCTCTCGTTCACGCTCGGATGCGTCTAGGTGCCCGGACGCGTCCCAGTCGCCGTTGACACGGATGGTGAACTTCTCTTGACCGGAGCGAACAGCGTCGGCTGCATTGTCGACGATTTCGATGTCGTCGCCCTGCTCGATTCGTTCGTAGGTGTCCTCGTCGATCTCGAGCGGGACGATGCCGAAGTTGAAGAGGTTCGCCTTGTGGATGCGGGCGAAACTCTGGGCGAGAACAGTCTCGATTCCGAGATACATCGGACAGAGAGCGGCGTGTTCGCGCGAGGATCCCTGTCCGTAGTTCTCCCCAGCAACGAGGACGCCGCCATCAGCCTCGAGCGCACGCTGGGAAAACGTCTCGTCGATTCGCGAGAGCGTGAATTCCGAGAGTTTCGGGATGTTCGACCGGTACATCAGGACGTCCTGGGTCGCCGGGAGAATGTGATCTGTGGTGACGTTGTCTCCCATCTTCAACAACGCTTCACCACCGACCGCTGTCTCTAGCGGATCTTTCAGTGGCACGTCGGCGATGTTCGGCCCCTTGATGAGCTCGTCGTCGACCGCCTCATCGGGTGCGATCAGATCGGCGTCGGAACTCTCGATGTATGTCTCGGGTAACTCGACGCCGGGAGCTTCGAGGTCGTCCAGCTCCTCGGCAAGCGTTCGTGGATCGATGATTTCGCCCTTGATCGCGGCTGCGGCCGCGACTTCCGGCGAGCAGAGGTAGACCGAGTCGTCTTCGAGACCGGAGCGCCCCTCGAAGTTCCGGTTGAAGGTTCGCAGCGAGACGGAGTCGGAGGCGGGTACGTGGCCGATACCGATACAGGCACCACACGTGGATTCCGAGAAGTTGACGCCAGCAGCCATCAGTTCCGCCGTCCAGCCCTGCCGCGCCAACATTTCGGAGGCTTTCTTCGAGCCCGGCGCGACGATCATCTCGGTTTTCTTCTCGATGGTTCGTCCGTCCAGCATCTTCGCAGCAGGGAGGATGTCCTCGTAGCCGCCGTTCGTACAGGAGCCGATCATGACCTGATCGACCGTAGTCCCCGCGACGTCAGAGACCGGAACGACGCTGTCGGGCATCGACGGCGTGGCGATGAGCGGTTCGAGATCCGCGAGATCGACGACGATCTCGTCGTCGTACTCGGCGTCCTCGTCGGGGCCGATTTCGACGAAGTCGTCATCGCGTCCGAGGCGTTCGAGGTAGTCCCGTGTCTGGTGGTCGCTCGGGAAAATCGAGGTGGTCGCACCGAGTTCGGTCCCCATGTTGGTGATGGTGGTCCGTTCGGGGACGGTCAGGGTCTCGACGCCGGGGCCGGTGTATTCGAGCACCTTGCCGACGCCGCCCTTGACCGACAGGCGACGGAGCAATTCGAGGATGACGTCTTTGGCTGTGGCCCACTCCGGCAACGCGCCTTCGAGGCGGACGCTGACGACTTCGGGCATGTCGATGTAGTACGCGCCGCCGCCCATGGCGACAGCCACGTCCAGCCCACCGGCACCGATCGCGAGTTCGCCCAGGCCGCCAGGCGTCGGCGTGTGCGAGTCCGACCCGAGCATCGTCTTGCCGGGCGCGGCGAAGTTCTCCTTGTGCACGTTGTGGCAGATACCATTGCCCGGGCGCGAGAAGTGCGCGCCGAACGTACCCGCGGCTGAACGCAGGAAGCGGTGGTCGTCCGTGTTCTTAAAATCGAACTGGTACGTCTGGTGATCACAGTACTGTGCGGCGAGGTCCGTCTGGACGTCGTCGAGGTCGAGCGCCTCGAACTGGAGCCAGACCAACGTCCCAGTCGTGTCCTGTGTGAGTACCTGATCAATCTCGATGCCAATTTCCTCGCCAGGAGTCAGTTCCCCGTCGACGAGATGGTTGTCGAGAATCTTTTCTGTGAGCGTCTGTCCCATACGTATAGTCGTCGAGAGTGTGGGAGCATAAATCCCGCGTCTGCCGCCTATCGTCAGCTGAAACCGTCTCTGATGGCTATACCGGCGTTTTGCCCGTATTTACCGCGTTATTCACTCTGCTGGTCTCATCTCAACCGAGGCGCCGAAAGAACCGTCGGATGCGCGGGAATCGATGGGATTCCGTGGCTTCCTGGAGTATCTCGTCTATCTCCTCGAGTGTGGGATCTGCGGGCGAGATGGCTCCGTCGCGGAATCGGGTATCGAGAGAGGTGATGAGGGATTCAGCTGCTGTCAGTGCCGCATCCTGTGTACGGTATTCCTCGAGTGAGTAGTCGTGACGGATATGGGTTGCTGCTGTTCGATTGATCGTCGAGAGTTGGAGCGTGTACTCTTCAGCATCCGCTGATCGCTGAAGGAGAGATACGACAAACGTCGTCGTGGTGGACGGAGCGCACTGAAATTCCACCAGAGCTGAGCGCTGTTGCTCCTCATCGGGTCGCTGGCTCCACCCCGATGGAAGCTTGAGTTCCATTGTAGCGTTCAACCGCTCCGATTAACCGTTATTCATCCGCCGTCACCACCAACAACTGGGATTCACCATTTGTTGGGTATGGGATCAGGCTAGCCTTTCGATGTGCTCAGCAACCCGATTGGCGAACTCACTGGTGGCGACCTTCTCACCGCCGTCGATCTGCCGGTGGATGTCGTACGTGACGTATTTTTCCGAGATCGTGGCTTCGACAGCGTCGCGGATGAGATCGGCAGCATCGTCCCACCCGAGGTATTCGAACATGATGCGTCCGGAGAGAATCATCGCTGAGGGATTCACCTTGTCCTGACCGGCGTACTTCGGGGCGGACCCGTGAACTGGTTCGGCCAGGATTCGTCCATCGCCGATGTTGGCACCGGGGGCGATACCGAGCCCACCGATCTGAGCACCACACGCGTCCGAGAGGTAGTCGCCGTTCAGGTTCGGCATTGCGAGGACGTCGTACTCGTCGGTCCGAGTCAGCAGTTGCTGGAGCATGTTATCGGCGATGCGGTCGTTGACGACCACGGCGTCTTCGGGGGCCTCCCCGTCGCGTTCCTCCCAGAGCGTGTCTTCCGTGATTACCTCGTCACCGTACTCTTCTTCTGCGACCTCGTAGCCCCAGTCACGGAACGCCCCTTCGGTGTACTTCATGATGTTGCCCTTGTGAATGAGGGTGACCGAATTGCGGTCGTTCTCGAGGGCGTAGTCGATGGCTTTCCGAACTAGCCGCTTGGTACCGAACTCGGAGATGGGCTTCAGTCCGATCCCGACGGGCCCGTCATGGATCATCTCGTCGTAGCCCATCTCCTCCTCGACGAACTCGCGAACCTGCTGGACCTCCTCAGTCCCGGCCTCCCACTCGATACCGACGTAGACGTCCTCGGTGTTCTCCCGGAAGTTGACCATGTCCATCTGCTCCGGGTTCTTGACAGGCGACGGGACGCCATCGAGATAATAGGTCGGCCGGACGTTCGTGTAGAGATCGAGTTCCGTACGCAGCGCGACGTTCAAACTGCGGTAGCCGGCGCCGACCGGTGTCGTAAGCGGCCCCTTGATGGCAACGTTGAATTCCCTGATTGCGTCGATGGTTTCTGCGGGGAGATTCTCACCGTACTTGTCGCGGGCACTCTCGCCGGCATAGAGCCGCATCCAGTTAATTTCGCGGCCCGTTTCTTCTGCTGCCGTGGAAAGTACCGTCTGGGCTGCAGGGGCAACGTCTGGACCGATGCCATCACCGTAGATGATCGGGATAATCGGATTATTTGGAACGGATAACTCGTCGGTTTCGGCGTTCTGGATCGTGATTTTCTCACCGCTATCGGGAACGTCGACTCTGTCGTAGGTCATTCCCCTCAGCGTGCGAGGGCAAGTAGCAAAAGACCTGTGTTTCCTCTGTCTGACTCAGCTATTGATAGAGACCGTCCCAGGGATTGTTGAGCAAATCGAGCTCCCTGAGTCGAGAATGTACCGTTTCAAGCGCGCTCTGTGCATTATCCCGCGTCTTGGCGCCTGTAATCACTAGTTTCCCGCTTCCGAAGAGCAACACAACGACCGGTGGTGACGTCAATCGATACACGAGGCCGGGGAATTGCTCAGGTTCATACTCGGTATGTTCTAATCCGAGCCCGATCGCAATGGCATTGAGATCGATCTGTTCACCCAGGTCCCCACTGGAGACGATATTCTGGATAGTTATCTCCGGTTGGTCGACGACGTCGATACCGAGATCACGCAGGTCCTGAAAGAGGATATTCAACGCATCCGTCACGTCTGCAGTGCTTTGGGCACCGGTACAGACGATCTTCCCCGACCGAAAGAGGAGTGTGACCGCGTTCGGGTCCTGAATCCGATGGACCATCCCTGGAAAATTACCCGGATTGTATTCTGAATGCGGGAGATCATCAGCAAGTGCCTCGAGGTTGAGTTCCTGGCCAACGCCTGTCGATGCCACCACGTTCTCTATTTTTAGGGGTGCTGTAAGACTACTCATAGCACTCGATGAATGTCTCGGTGTCTACTGTGCGTCAGGGCGCTACATTTCTGACCTAGCTGTCGTGTTTGCATAGGTACTGGTGACTGAATGGGGCGACTCATGTACTGGCTCGCATCGTCTTATAAAAGACAACTGGTTCAAGCAGCAATAAGGTATCGGACCCAACAACGGAAGAACCCAGACAGATCACTACAAGGAGAGTCGATTCTCTTCACCGTTCGCGGTCGATACAACAGTCCATACGATAGTTATATCGATTCCTGAAATCAGGACCACGCAGCCATCTATGCCCGGTGGACGAGTGCGACATCACAGTCAACCTCGTGGATACGTTCGAATGTCGGCGTAGAAACGAGACGTGAGACAGCACTTCGATCGGTACTCGCCCCGATAACGACCAAATCGTAGAGGGACGCGTTGCGATCGATGAACGCTTCGACCGAGCCGCTATCGACTCGCGTCTCAATCGGTGCCGTGAACGACTCGATGAGATTCTCGAGCATTATCTCGGCCATTCGTCGCTCGCGTCGCTTGGACACACAGGTACACGCACTAATTGTTCCCCCACTGGGGAGAAGTCGATTGGCGAAATCGAGCATTGCGTTGGCGAGCTCCCCCGACGAGCGAACCATCACCAGGATGCGCTGCCAGTTCGTCCGCCCGTTCGATGACCGGAACACGATGGCATCCGAATTTCCATTCAGGATCCGTCGAACAAATGGGCTCGGATCGTCCTCCTCGGTTTCATATGCTCTGTAGGATCGCCCGGCATCTGCGTGATTTTCACGAATATCTGACGCTCCGGCGGAGGTTGTAGACGGTCGCTTTCAGCGTCATCTCGCGGAATTCCAGCCACCAGCTGCGCGCGTGGACAGTGGCACCGAGCGTGCGTTTGAGGCTGGAAAAGGCGGTTTCGGCCATCCAGCGCTGGTTGTACGCGTCGGTGTCCATCCGACCGTTGTGGGCGTGGTCGAACGGCGCGAGGATCCGGTGTTTGATCAGTGGTCGAACGCCGTTTTCACGGAGTCCGCCCCGGAACGCCATCGAGTCGTAGCCCGAATCGGCCGCGAGGCTCCGCAGGTCGCCCGCGTTGCGCCGGGCGACCTGTGGGCCGACCCGGAAGTCCGACGGTTTGCCCGCCGCCGAGTGAATATCGGTGATGTAGAGCGTCTCGACGTCGACGAGCGCGGTGACTTTCAGCGCGCGCAGGTGGTAGTGCGCGCGCTGGGCGTAGTGACGGCTGGGATGGTCGCGGTCGAAGCCGGTTGCGTCGAGCGCGGCGTGGCCGCTGCGTTTCTGGGCGGAGGCGCCCAGAAACGCCCGCCAGCGCTCGGTCGGCACTTCGACGAACCACGCGTGGACCGTCGTGAAGTGTGGCACGCGCGAGAGGCCGATCTCGGCCAGAATGCCGGGCATCTCCGCGAGCAAATCACACGTCCCGCGGTAGGATTTGCCCAACTCAACCCGGAGGGCATTCACCGTCAGCATCGCCCATTCGGCGTAGCTGCCGCCACCCACTGGATCGGCCGGTTCGGCAGGGTTCGCGACAACGTCTTTTGCTCTCGCCACCGATTCACGAGTGAAGAGGCGGATTTCGGAGCACATACACCCGCCTCTTCGCATTCTACCAATATAGCGTAGCCGTGGCCCCGCCGTCTAGCGATCCTACAGAGCAGTTTCATAGGGGCAGACGATCAAATCACAATTCTCGGTTTCTGCAGTCCTGAGAACGGTTTCGCCGGCAGAACCATCTTCGACGGCGACGACGAATTCACAGGGCACGTCGACGACGGAGGCGATCCGATCCTGGAGTCGTTCAAGGTCGCGAAGTTGCTGTTCGGCGAGGTGCTCTTCAGCCGCCTGGGTGACGGAGTCCTCTGACGGTTCGTCACTGTCTCCAGAAACAGATTCTCGTCCGGTCGCTTCCAGTTCTGTTTCCGTTTTTTCGATCGTCTCCGTACTGACCGTTTTCATGAGAACGATCTTTCCGGCATCGTGAGCAGCGGCCAACCGTGCAGCGAACAGGACTACTGAATCAGTAGCATCGCCGCGAACCGGGACGAGAATCTGATCGTCGCTCTGGGCGGATTGGAACAGGTAGCGTGCCCGTTCGTGATAGACGCGGCGTCGCCAGACCACGAACACACCGGCGACGAGGAGACTCGAGACCACGATTCCGGTCACGTACGTCAGCCGCTCGGCGCCAGTTACGAGGACGAGGAGGGAAGTCGAGAATGCCGTGGGTTCTTCCAGCGACAGCCCCCATGTTACGACACCGGTGAGAAAGATTCCGAGCGCAGCTGCACTGGCGTGAACCTGCAACTGTTCGGGCGGGGGTAGATACCAAATTCGTGCGCTCACCTCGAGGGCGAGCCAGCCGCTGAGTGCGCCAGCAGTTATCCCGCCGACAAACTTGCGTGGCGAGGAGTAGCGACCGTCAGGGTCAGCAAATAGTGTATACGCGCCCGAGGCGAGGGGCATTTTTTCTTTCACCCTTTATATTTGGGATCCTGCTTCCACTCACGGAATAAGGTCATTCTTGTCTGGTTGGTCGGTCTGAGAGACTCCGAGACACTGTGGAGCGGGTTGGCCTGACTACGCCGCCTCGACGTCCGGCTCATGTGAAACGACTTGCCAATCAGCTGGCGACAGCACATTCGCTTCGAGTCCCTCATGTTCTGGGAACGCCGTAAGAACGAGATATTCAGTTCGCGCCGCCAAGTACTCGACCAGGATTTGGAGATTCTCACTGGCAAGGCCACCGAGTTCGTCGAGGAGCATCACCGGGACGCGCTCACCGACGTCGAATGCCTCGTGGCCAGCAAGTGCCGCAACGATTCCGAGAAGTTCCCGTTCACCCTCACTCAACGCGTCTAGCTGTGCCTCTCGTCCCTCTCGGGCAACGACGAGATCGAACGTACTCGTGAGGCGAGCCGTCTCGAAGCCCGTATCGAACTCCTCCAGCAGATCCGCCAACGCCGTAGAAAAGGCATCACGCGTTCGCTGCTTGATCTCGTCTTTCCGGGTGCGAAGATCCGTAATGTCGTCTGTCAACGACTCGTACTCGTCTTCAAGCCCATCCCGTTGTGCTGCAAACGTCTCGGTCTCCTCGAGTTCGTCACGGACATCGGCTAACTCCGCTTCAGTGTACTTGATCTCGCTTTCGAGGTCCGTGAGTCGGTCCTCGGTCGTGTCGACGACCTCCTCAAGATCCTCGAGACGGGACTCGAGGTCGTCGCGGCGGTCACGAGCCGTGTCGAGACTCTCCTCGGTTTCAGCGAGACGGGACCTGAGTTCCCCAATTCGATCGGTCAACTCGGTTTCCCGGCGTCGTGCCTGTGAAATCTCGTCACGCTTTGATTCGAGCTCTTCGACACGCTCGCGGCTCTCGGCTGCCTTCGAGCGGAGGTCGCTAATTCGCTCATCGAGTGCCGCGAGCTGTCCCTCGATCTCCTCGCGCTCCGTATCACTTCCACAGAGCCAACAGGCGACCGAGTCCGATAGCATATCGTGCGATACCTTCGTGAGAAGTTCGACACGACCTTCGTCGAGGACCCGTTTGTTCGCCTCGTAGACCGACTGCAGTAGTTCCTTGTCACGTTCGAGATCACGCAGTTCGGTTTGGAGACGTTCAAGATCGCCTTCGATGTTGGTCTCTGAAGGAATCGTGAGCGATTCTAGTTCGTCCTGTTTCTCCGAGAGTGTGTCACGAACGCGTTCGGCAGTCGTTTCGAGACGGTTGATCTTGGTCGTCACGCGGTCGCGTTCGGCCCGCAACTCGCTCAGTTCCTCACGGGCATCGCTGTCGCCGGCAGGGTCTTCCTCGAGTTCATCACGTTCGGCACGCAATTCTTCGAGATCGTCTTCGAGGCTCGTGACCTGCTGTTGTAGATCCGGGAGTCGATCAGCAGCCTTGTCCGCTCGATCGAGTTCCCGCTCGACCTGCTCACGTTCGTGACGGAGATCGGCAATCTGTTCGTCGATATTCTCGAAATCCAGGGGGCGTGTGAGAAGGTTTTCCAGGTTCTCGCCAGCTCGGACGGCCTGCCGGATCTCGTTGTCCTCGTCCAGGAACGCGAACAGCTCTGCACAGACACGATCGTATTCCTCTGCCAGATAGGGCTGTCCGGAGCGAGAAACGGTCCCGTTGGTCCGTTCCAACTGGATCGTGATTTCGTCCGCGTCGGTCTGCAAGTTGACCTCCCCGGAGGCCTGTCCCTCAGTCAGGGGTGTTGCTGTGCCCAATGCAGTCTGGATACCGGCGAGGAAACTGGACTTTCCCTGCCAGTTACTGGCGCGGACAGCATTAATGCCTGACTCGATATGGGCCTCACCGTGTCGGATCCCGGCGATGTTCGTCAGGGAAAGATGCCACGTCATGATTAGAAAGCAGCGATCGTGGCAGCTTCGAGGAGGAACGGTTCTCCAGAGACCACCGCCTGAAGCGCCTCTATGGCGACGTACGAGAGTGCCAGCGACGAATACTGATTCTGAACGCGCTCCCTCTCCGGTTCTTCAGACGGAGTTTCGGCGTGCGTACGACACACGTAGCCGCGCTCAACTGCATCCTCGAATGGCACTCGGACCGAACACTCCGGACAGCGGAGTTTGACCTGCACATCGACCTCGGCCTGGTCTGCGTCCCGAAGGCGGTTCTTCGAATGGAGGGACGAGAGGACTGACTGGGCTTTCTCTGTCGCTCGTTCTCGGGCCATCTGGACGGTGTTCGACTCCCAATCCGTCTCTGCGGTGGACGTGTCTTTCTCGGCTCCGAGACAGTCCTTGAGGTGGTGCCGCATCGTACTCCACGATACCATCATCGTGGCGAGTTCGTCGATATCGAAACCATCCGTCGCGATATCCGCCGCCAATTCATCCCGTTGGAGGTCCTCGTCGCCGGTGATGAGCTCGTACTCGCGATCGAGGTGTGCACTTACCGTGTCTCGACTGTGATCTTCGTATAACCGCTTCAATAGCCGTTTATTGAACCATTCGGTGAGTGTTTTGTACCCGACAGAAGACCGCCCGTCAGCACCAGTCCATCGCGCCACCAGATACTCGTCGACCGACTCGTAGCCCGGATCAGGCACGGTCAGCGAGTGGCGTTCGATGATGGGGTCGACCTTGCATCCCATTGTTTTGTTCTACCGGAAGACAGGGTCTGCCCGCTAATAAACGTGGTCACTCTCCCTCTTTGGATCGACGAGCTATCGCCGCGACCTGTCTCGGACGAGATGAAGTTCAGCTTGAATCGGTCTCATATGTGCTGTACCGTATCCCAATCAGTGAGGATCTCAACTGACGGAGATACCCAGATAAAAAACATGGTATAGAACGACGATGATAAAGATGAGATACAGGATTCCGCCTACGAAAAAGGGCAACGGTTGCATATTTGCATCCCCGACCGACCCCGCTCGGTGGTACAGAATCGCCCCGCTCAGTAGCGCCAAGATAGCCGAGAAGGCATTCAAAAAGCCAGTCGTGCCCCACGTAAATGTGAGATTCCACGATGTGAACAGAACCCCGAGCATCACAGGGAGGGTGCTTTGAAACGCCATCGCCCCGGTGATGTTCCCGATCGCGAGAGTGTCTTTATCCCGCGAAATCCAGATGATGCTGTTGAACTTCTCGGGGAGCTCGGTGGCGAGTGGTGCGAGTAATAACGCCAAGATGGCAGGGGGAAAATGCAAGACGGTGACTGAGAAATACTGGACCTCAGTTACGAACAGTTGGGCGCCGGCGACGATAATGACCAGTGCGAGAAGCGTCTGGACGAAGACCAGCCCGCGATGCGGGTCACTACCGTGATTGCTTGATGAAGCAGTATCCGACAGAAGATCCTCGCTTCGTTCGACGATGCGGCCGACATACAGCGAGTCGAGTCCGTCATCTGCGATAAGTTCGCCGTGCTGGAGCGACCGATACACGTACAGACCGTAGAGTCCGACCAGCACCCCTGCGATCCCGACGGTAACAGGGACTGGTCCAAGAGACAGGTTCGACGGGAGAACAGCGGCCAGCAACGCCAGAGAGAACCCAATGAGAAAGAATCGGAGGTCACGGCGCGTTGCGGCCGCATTAAAGTGAAACTCCTGACCGTGAAGGCGTCGTTCCGAGAAGTACAGAACACTTGCCCCAACTAGAAACATAGCAATCGTTGCGAGCATAAACGGTGCTCCAAGAATTGCCCCAACGCCGACATGGTCTGCAGCTGCAGTATCACCCGTCAGAAACCCATGGATGATAGCGATCACCGGGATCATCGTCTCGGGAAGCGCCGTCCCGACCGCTGCCAGAATCGAACCCGTTGCGCTCTCCGAGACACCCAGTCGATGTCCAAGCCACTCGACACCGTTCGTGAAGATCTCGGCGCCGAGTAACAAGAGGAGGAATGACGTGATAAGCAATCCAAGATTTTCGATAACCCGAAAGCTGACCAACAAGGGTAGCTCAAGAGTGCCACCGATCATCATCTCAGCGTTCTGTAGCCCGTCAGTTAAGCGGTTCTATGTCCGCGGCTCGTGAGTACCCACATCCACTCAGGGCACGACAGTGACAGGAACGGTACCAGCCTCAATCACGGTTTTCGCCGTACTCCCAAGAATGAGTTCTCCTACGGCACCAGTCCCATGATGCCCCATAATCACGTGGTCGTACTCGCGGTCATCGACGAGCTGCAGAACACGCTTCCCGATGTGTGTCGAGGATCGGGGTTTACTCACCTGAGTGTCCGTGATGATCTCCGTCTCGCCCTCGACACCGGCCGTCGTAAAAATCTCCTCCGCAGCCTCGATAACGTCGTCGGTCGCCTCGGTACGAATATCCGTGAAATGAACCACATCGATTCTACCAGTACGAGCTGTGACAACATCGACTGCGTGCCTGAGGGCACGACGACTACATTCGGATCCGTCTATCGGCACTAACACATACATGACTGAGCAGAGTACGCGATCAACTAAAAAACGATGGCACCGAGACTCCCAATACACCCGATTCGGGGATTTCGTGGCATTGTGTGATAGTTAACCACGAATCACAACATGTCGTCTGTGAACCGGGCCGCTCCGATCGTCTATCTGATAGAAGTCCTCGACGACGAACCAAGTAATACCAAAAGTTGAGGCTGATCGTCTCAATGCATAGGCTTCTCTCCTCCAAGTACTTCGCCAAGACGCGAATCGGTCAGTACTCTCCTCGAAACTACTCGAGCTCCGGAATCAAGTGATTCGAATCTTGCGGAATCCGTACTTGGATTTCTGAGCTGTCTTCAAGTCCCAATCGTTCGAACGTGGGCGAGCGAACGTTCGCCATGAGAGTGAGCGAGCTGGCTTCTATTTGGATATCGATTCAACACTTACACTCCTCATTCAACTACCGAGCAACCGCCCTTGTGACTTGTGAATACCATCTCGCGCTCGCCGGCGCGGCGATCCAGGTTGTGACGCTCGTACTTGTTCCGTTCTCGCTATCGTGGTCGTTCGTTCCGTCAATCGGTCCGGTCGAGTCCGGCGCGGTGGCACTCGCCGTGATCTCGACACCGCTCGCGGTCGAAAACGCGCTCACGAACGTCTCGCTGAACGCGACTGTCGAGGCCCAAGGTGGGGCGTTCGGACTCACGCCATCGGCCAGCGGTCTCGCCTGAACGTTCGGTCAAGTAGTCGCTGGGCTGCTGTACGTCGCGGTGGCGTACTAGTCGCCGTTCGTGGTTGCGGGCCTGCTTTTCGTTCCGATTCTCGTCGTTCTCGGGCCAATCGAGCGCGAGCGCCTCGACCCGAACATCACGTGACATCGAACAGAGTGTGACTCCGAACAGAGAGAGCGTGACCCCGCTGCACCGCGGTATCCACAGTTATAAAGAGACACCCACTGAACTATCTTCCAAGCTATGAATCCATTCGAGGCGATCCGCGAGTTCGAAGCCGACGGAACGACTTACAAGATAGCGGACCTCACGGTCCTCGAAGAGCAGGGCCTTTGTGACCTCGATGACCTGCCGGTCAGCATCCGAATCCTGCTCGAATCCGTCCTCCGAAACGTCGATGGGGAGGACGTTACCGAGGACGATGTCCGTGGCCTCGCTGGCTGGCAACCGGACGTGTCCGACGCCGACATCCCGTTCCAACCCTCACGGGTCGTCCTCCAGGACCTCACCGGCGTCCCCGCCGTCGTGGACCTTGCCGCACTCCGGTCGTCCGTCGAACGCAAGGACCGCGACCCAACCCTCGTCGAACCCGAGGTCCCAATCGATCTGGTCATCGACCACAGCGTCCAGGTCGACTACTTCGGCAGCGAAGACGCCTACGACAAAAACGTCGAACTCGAATACGAGCGCAACAGCGAACGGTATCGGGCGCTGAAGTGGGCCCAGAACGCCTTCGAGGACTTCAGCGTCGTCCCGCCGGGAACGGGCATCGTCCATCAGGTGAACCTCGAATATCTTGGGCGGGTCGTCCACGAGCGCGAGCAGGACGGCGAGAACTGGCTGATCCCAGACACGCTCGTCGGAACCGACAGCCACACACCGATGATCGGCGGCATCGGCGTCGTCGGCTGGGGCGTTGGCGGCATCGAAGCCGAAGCGGCCATGCTCGGCCAGCCAATTACGATGACCCTCCCCGAGGTCGTCGGCGTCAAACTCACGGGTGAACTCCCCGACGGGGCGACGGCGACTGACCTCGTCCTTCACGTCACCGAACGACTTCGGCAGGTCGGCGTCGTCGATCGGTTCGTCGAGTTCTACGGGCCCGGCGTCTCCGAGCTGACCGTCGCCGACCGGGCGACCATCTCGAACATGGCACCCGAACAGGGATCGACCATCAGCATGTTCCCGGTCGACGAGGCCACCCTCGAGTATCTCGAACTCACCGGGCGCGATCCCGACCACATCGATGTCGTCCAGCAGTACCTGGACGAACAGGGACTGTTCGGCGAGCAGAACCCCGAATACACCGAGGAAGTCGAACTCGACCTCGGCGACATCGAGCCCAGCCTCTCGGGGCCGAGCGAACCGAACCAGCGCATTGCGTTGGGCGACATGGAAACGCAGTTCCGCAAACTACTCGCAGACGAGGTCGACGACGGCGACCTCGACGAAAAATACGAGATCGAGATGCCGAACGGTCGGACGACCGAGTTCGGCGACGGCTCGATCGCGGTGAGCGCCATCACCAGCTGTACGAACACCTCCAACCCCTCCGTGATGATCGCTGCCGGGCTACTCGCCCGGAACGCCGTCGAGGCCGGCATCGACGTCCCGCCGCACGTCAAGACCAGCCTGGCCCCCGGGAGCCGGGTCGTCACCGAGTACCTCGAGGAATCGGATCTGCTCGGCGACCTCGAGGCGCTCGGCTACCACGTCGTCGGCTATGGCTGTACGACCTGCATCGGGAACGCCGGACCGCTTTCCGACTCCGTCGAGGATGCCATCGACGAACACGACCTCTGGGCGACGAGCGTGCTCTCCGGGAACCGCAACTTCGAGGCGCGCATTCACCCGAAGATCCGCGCCAACTACCTCGCCAGCCCGCCGCTGGTCGTCGCGTTCGGTCTCGCGGGCCGCGTCGACATCGACATGGAAGAGGACCCGCTCGGATACAATCCCAACGGCCAGCCGGTTTACCTCGCGGACATCTGGCCCGACCAGGAGGAGATCCACGAGGTCATGACAGCCAGCGTCCACAAGGAGATGTTCCAGGAGAAATACGCCGCCGTCACCGAAGGCGACGAGAACTGGAACGCCCTCGAGGCCCCGACCGGCGACGTCTACGAATGGGACGAAGAGTCGACGTACATCCGCGACCCGCCGTTCTTCCAGGACTTCCCCATCGAGAAGCCCGGCGTGGACAACGTCGAGGACGCGCGCAGTCTCATGACGCTCGGTGACACCGTCACCACCGACCACATCAGTCCAGCCGGCCCGTTCAGCACCGACGTACCCGCCGGCGAGTGGCTTCAGGAGCAGGGCGTCGAACCCCACGAATTCAACACCTATGGTGCTCGCCGGGGCAACCACGAGGTGATGATGCGTGGGACGTTCGCCAACGTCCGCATCGAGAACCAGATGCTCGACGACGTCGAAGGCGGCTACACCATTCATCACCCGACGGGTGAGCAGACGACCGTCTTCGAGGCCAGCCAGCGCTACCGCGATGATGGGACGCCCCTCGTCGTGATGGCGGGCGAAGAGTTCGGGACCGGGTCGAGTCGTGACTGGGCGGCGAAGGGAACCGACCTCCTCGGGATTCGTGCGACCATCGCCGCGAGCTACGAGCGCATCTACCGGGACAATCTCGTCGGCATGGGCGTCCTGCCGTTGCAGTTCGACGAGGGCGACACCTGGGAATCCCTCGGCCTAGACGGCTCGGAGGTATTCACCATCGGCGGATTGGACGACGGGCTGGAGCCGATGGCCGAACTGACGGTTACCGCAGAGCGCTCGGACGGATCGACTGTGGAGTTCCCGGTGACGGCCCAGGTTGGGACCCCTGCTGGGGTGCGATACGTCGAACACGGCGGTATTCTGCACTACGTCCTTCGACAGCTCCTGACCGACTCGTAACGTTTCGAGAATAGTCTCTATAACAGATTTTTAGGATTGTCAAAAACAGATATTGTGTTTCCAAAGCTTCTTTGCCGAGATAAGTACATATCCACTATGGGGTTCTTGAGCAACATCACGCTCGTGTTCGTTGCCGGTCTCGCAACTGCGCTGGCCACTGGGTTGGGGGCTATTCCGTTCTTTTTTGTCGAGGAGTTCAGTGACCGATGGAATGTTGGCCTCTGGGGGATTGCCTCTGGCATCATGGTCGCAGCGTCGCTGTTCGGCCTGATTAGCGAGGGGTTGCAGTACACCGACGAGGGACTTCCGATGCTGATGCTAGCTGGTCTCTTGGCTGGGGTTGTCCTGGTCGAAGGTTCCGAACGTGTACTCGACCGAATTGATCTTACAAGCGATCAGGATGACGACGATACCCGGTTGGAAGCCGAAGCGTTTGCTGACGGCGACCTGAAGACGTTAGTGTTAGTTCTCGGGATCTTGACTGTCCACAGCTTCCCCGAAGGTGTCGCCGTCGGCGTTTCCTTTGCAGAACTCGGCATCGGGGGCGGGATGGATGTCTTCGGCGTCGCAATACCACTGTTGGCCGTCTTTATGACGCTCGCTATTTCGATTCACAACATCCCTGAGGGGACTGCAATCGCGATTCCGATGCGCGAGATGGGACTATCAAAGTGGCGTATGGTCGGCGCAGCAGTGTTTTCGAGCCTCCCGCAGCCGATTGGTGCCGTTATCGCCTTCGCCTTCGTGAGTTGGGCTCAGGCGTTCCTCCCGTTTGGGTTTGGCTTTGCTGCGGGTGCAATGATCTACCTTGTCCTCACGGAATTTATTCCCGAAGCCCTCGAAACCGGTGTCGACCTTCCTCACGGCGGCTACCGCGAACTCGCAGGTGGAGCCCTTGTCGGGGGCGTAGTGATGGTGCCGCTGTTGTACGTTTGAGCTATCCACCGTTAAGCCATCAAAAGATGTCTGTCGGGATTCTCGAACAAGGCATCCAGAGCATTATTGTCGACCGAGCGTATAGCCGGCTCTCTCCGGAGCAGTTTCGACGTGCGGTGCATGCTGTGCGTCGCTCCCTCCGTTATCCCCGGAGAAGTCGAACTACCTCGTCAGTCACGTCTGTTCGGACTGCTAAAATGTACTGGATGCCGGGTTCAAATACCATATCCGGCCCCGGGAACGACCCCGTGCTCTGTTCGGCGACGACGAGTGATCCTCGGGGGAACGAAACTGCCTCTAATGACTTTCCAGCTGCTGGCGCTCCCTCGGCGACTTCAATCTCGATCAGTTCCAACTGATTAGTGACCTCCTCAATCGTCCGCACACCACCGCCGCTAACATCGATGATATCGTTGGCTGCTGCGTGGGCGGCCAACTCTTCGGGGTACACGACTGCGTCGATCATCTCCTCGTATTCCTCGTGATCGCCGTGGTCGATCCGGGCGACCGTCTTGATATCCGGGGCGATCCGCTGGGCCGTCATACAGATCCCTAAATTTGTCATCGCACCGTAACTTGTGAGCGCCGCGATGACATCACTTTGCTCTAGGCGCGCTTCTCGAAGAACGCTCGGGCGACCCCCATCCCCCTGGATCACGGAGGCAATATACTGGTCGCTCAGGAACTCCACACGGTCTTCGTCCTTTTCGATGATTATGACGTCGTGGCCGCGATTATCTAATCGCTGTGCAGTATGGTACCCGACGTGCTCACCACCGACGATGACGATGCGAAGGTCTCTGCTCATAGCTGAGTTTGAATCCGGATCACAAAAATAGTACGTGTCTTTCTCATATCCGACTCCGTACTGGGTTCAGTCACCGAGTCGATGGTTTCTTGAGAGGATCCCACGGATCTGCGCTGGGTTGAGCCCGACGTAGATGACGGCACCGAACAGGAGCCATCCGACCGCGATAGCCCACGTCAGAGGCGAAATGAACGCAGCAAGGAGAAGGTTGAGCACGCAGCCGAGGATCGGTGGAATCGGATAGAACGGAATCTCGAACGGCCGGTTGAGATGCGGCTGCTCTCGGCGGAGCTTGATCACCGCGAGGTTCACGACAGTAAATCCGAGCAGGGAGAACAGACTCGCGAGATTGCCGACGAGACTGATCGGGGCGAAGACTGTCGCCACGAGCATGATTGCCGCACTCGCCATCAGTGCTGCGAACGGCGTCCCGTACTTGTGGTGAATATTCCCGAACCGGGTCGGTAACTGTCCTTCTCGACCCATAGCGAAGGCCACGCGGCTGGAGCCGATTACGACGGCATTGAGCGCGCTGATCGTCGAGAAGACGGCGCCGAACGCGATGAGCGCTGCCCCAATCGAGGCGCCAAACAGGCCGATGTCTGGCATGAAACTGATCGCAGCCTCGAGGACCGCCTGCTCGCCGGCCTCACCCACTCGTGGCGCCCCGAGCGTCCCGAGAGCGACGCCGACGACCAAGAGATAGATCAGAACCGTCACGCCGAGACTGATGAAGATCGCTCGTGGGATGTTTTTCCGTGGGTTCTCGACTTCTTCGGTGACCGTCGCAATGAGATCGTATCCCTGGAACGCGATGAACGTCAGCCCCATTGCCGGCAGAACCTTCATCGCCCCGTTCGAAAAGAAATCCGACAGACTCGGCGTTGTTCCCGAGTCGATGCCGAAGAACGTCGCCGACGACACGGCACTGATGCCGAAGAGGATGAATACCCCGAGAATCGCGATCTTCACGAGCGTCACGAGCGTCTCCGCGCCACCGCTGGCCTCCGTCGAGAGGGCGTTCAGCGCGACGAACGAGACGACAGCAAGCAGTGCGTAGCCGACGTACCAGACCGGCCCTGACGGCAGCCCCGTCCAGTAGAGGTGGACGAACCCGACGAAGTTTGACGAGAAGCCGAGCGCGTACAGCGCACCGGCGGCCGTGTACGTGAACCACCGGGTCCACCCCATCACGAACGCGACGGGCGAGGAGAACGTCTCGCGGACAAAGGCGTACCCGCCCCCGTTCTTCGGGATCGCGCTCGCCAGTTCAGCGTAGGACAACGCGGTGAAGGTGGTGACACCCCCATTGAGGGCGAACACGAGAAGCGCAGCTGGGCCTGCGATGTCGGCAGCGAGCCCGGTCAGGACGAAGATTCCCGCACCGATCATCGCGCCGATGCCGACCATCGTCGCGTCCAGCAGCCCTAAACTCGTAGCCGGTGATCGATCTCCCTGCTCCGTTCCCATCGTTAGCCAATATCGGATCTGGGATTAAATAACCGACCACCACGATTCGCTGAAATTCTGTCCTACAACGAGTCCCCTCGCGAACGCTCTCCGGGGCCGGTCACAGCGATTCAGTCTCTTCGTGACCGTCCTCTTAGCGACCAGCCTCGTTATCGCACCCATCACCGTTGTCTACGCCGCGGGTCTCGACCTAATCTATGACATTCCGAGCGCCGAGCCTGGTGTTGATAAGACCTACGACGAAACCTATCGTGTCCTCGCGAACAACGACGTGGATGTCGATCCCGCGGATGTCAGTTACACTGGCTACTTCGAGAACGACTACCCGGCCTACCCAGTCGACCTCGGGCGGGCTACACTGTCACCCTCGCAATCGCTTCGGTATTCCACAACAAGCGGTGTCTACATCACGAACCTCTCCGATTACAACGCGATTCCCATCCAGGATGAGTGGAAACCCTACTCCAGCATGCCGTACTACACAGAAACGCAGTTCATCAACGTGCATAAGAAGAACACCTACGACGGGCCCAAAAGTAACGACGGTGAGTGGTTCGTACGTGTCACCAACCAGTACGGTGAGTGGCGACCCGTCTATAACGTCGACGTGAAATGGGACCCAGACGCCGAGGAACTCTACGTCTCGAACCCTAACGACGCCCTCGTTCACCTGGCCGAGCACTCAATCATCTACCTGTGCTATTATCGGAGTTACTACCAGTTCTAAATAAAGAAATGGCGCTACTATCTACTGCTACAGAGAACCTCGAAATGACGTTAGTATCGGCTGGAAGGATGAGGTCCAGGTCCGGGCCGTTACCCAAGGCCGGCAGACTACCTCAAGAGAAACAGCGGCCGTGGGGAACAGTTATGTACGCAACACGCCAACTCGGCGTATAGGAGACGGCGATGGTACGCAAAAAGACGCTTAGTCCCAGCGGCGCGAAGGACGAGGATGGGCACGTCCACAACGTGCACATCAACCTTCACGAGGACGAGCTAGCGGTCGCGGGGATGGATATCGGCGACGAGGTGTATGTCCGTGTCCGAGAGGACACGATCATCATACAAAAGACTGACGCGGGCCCGGCCGAACACGACTTCTGATAGTGATTAAGACGAATTTCTTTACCAGTCAAATGCGTCCAGAGGTATAGTTCGTTGACCACATTGAGTCCTCTCAAAATATGCTCTTTCAGCGTGGACAGGTTAGGTATGAGCGGGTGTTTGAACCAGTCTAGCAGTTGATTCCAGCATCCTTCGACCGCGTTCAGTTCCGACAAAGATGGTGGACTCAAGGACATAACCGTGAATGACACCAATTCAGCAATATCGTTGCCACTACTGTATTCCGCCGGTATCGGAAACCCGCTACTCAAGTGATCTGTTGTGGCGGTCGGTCACAGACTATCTACAGGTGAAGGCCCCACCACACTCGAAGCGTTGATTTTGTAAACTTCCGCAGTACCTTACATGAGTGGTTCTGGCAACTCGCACCCGAGTGAGAGTCCGCGAACGCGCTATCTGTGTGAAGCGTACCAGCTTGGGATCGCCATCCGAAACGATCTCCAAGATGCTGATCTCATCACCATATTTGAGAACCTAGATCACTCGATTGATACCATCGAAGATGGCTATCCAGCGTGGCATCCTTCCCCACTCTCCTTTCACGCGATGGTCCTCGCGTTCGTCTTCATGGAGATTACGGGCGACTCCTACGCCGCGTTCACTCGACGACTATCACGGCAACCAGAGGTGGCCACTCTCTTGGGATTCAGCCGTGTCCCTGACGCATCAGCATTTTCGCGGGCGTGGCGGAATCGATTCGACGATGCCGTCCACGAATACGTGCAGACTGCGGCCCACTTCGTCGTCAAGGAAGTCCATGATTTCGACATTCCTGCGCCTGAGATTCGACCCAAAGCAGAGATCGTCGACGAGCCTCCAGTAGAGGAGGACTCAGCGGAGGATGAATCGTTCTCACAGGACGAGATTGTCCAGACGACGCGACTCGCCCGTGATCACGCCTTCGGTTACTTCGAGTCTGGCCGTGCCGCGAACGCCTCCTACGAGGACACGCGGTTCTTCGAGTTGCAGACCTTCATGGGGATGGTTCGGTGCGGTACCGCGCAAGGAGCCGCGCGCTTCCAGTATCGGCGTGGTGAGGACTACGGCCCACATGGCGACACCCACCTCCGCGCCGTCAAACAATTCGAGCCCAAATATCTCGTGAACGGATTTAATGAGACGACGGACCGCTTGCTCTCAGTCATCGCCTCGGAAGCCTCGTTCCACCGTCCAGTGACCGCTGCGATCGACATCACGACCATTCCCTACTACGGGGATGTCGAGGAGATGCCGATGGTGAGCGGGACGAAAGACGGCGAGGGGCGGGCGTTCAAATTCGCCACACTCTCGATTGTCGGATGGAATATCCCGCTCGTCCTGGCTGTCGAGCCGGTGCGTGAGAGTTCAGCATGGGACGAGAACCCGCCGAACCGGATTCACCGGGTCGTCCGTCGGCTTGTCAAGCGGGCGAAAGAGCACGTCCCCATCGAGACGGTCCTCTGCGACCGCGAGTTCGATTCCATGCGCGTGTTTCAGACCCTCTCGAATCTCGACGTAAACTACCTCATCCCGAAGCGCATCACCAGCTCCGAGCGCGAGGTAATCGATCGGATGGACGAGGACAACCAGGAGGTCGCTGTTGAATCCGCGTCCGTCCACGTCGAGGCCGGCTCGCATCCGATGCGGTTTCTGTACGTTCCGTCAACGAGCGGTGAGGGAACTACTGTCTTCGCAACGAACCTCCGAGCCGGGCCAGATGAGGCCGAAACCTTCTGTCGGCGGTATAGCCATCGGTGGCAGATCGAAAACGAGTACAAGAGTATCAAGGGTGATTTTCTGGCGAAAACGTCCTCAAAGGACTATCGAGTTCGACTGTTCTATTTCGTGTTCGCGGTGTTACTGTATAATATCTGGCGGCTGACGGACTTTCTCCTGAAAGCGGGCGTCGACGGCGAAATGAATTACGCGCCCGTGCTGACGGCCGGTGAGTGTGTCGAGATCGTCGCCTCGGCTTTGATACCACCCGACTGAGCGACCGATTCCGCACTGGGCTCGCCACTCGGGAGTGGCAACACCGTTCAGCAGCGCCAGAATCCGCGTAATTTCCCATGCTCGCTTGATAGACACGGCCGCTAAGGTCCGAAATCGACGCTTGTTCAGTGGGAAGCATCACGAGTCGACGGAGATTTGACCCAAAACTAGCCCATCCTCCGAGGTTGTGGAGACCGCCGGCTCAGTTTTGATATAGCGATATATAATTTATAAATTCGGTTTCTTGGCTATTAACACTACTACCGCCAGAATTCGGAACTTTAGGCAAATAAGCGTCTGGACGTGATTACACCAATAATCACGACCACTTTGAAGTACCCCGCCGCCGTCGGTGAAGCACGAATGCTGCAATCGCCTCGTGAGGCCGCTTCCCCGGGTAGAGACGCTATGACTGGGGTGCCACCTTGCTCTGAATTTAGTTAGCGTGCATCGACAGAATGATTGGAAACTTATATCGATATATAACGAACAACCTCAACCTATATTAAGACAAGGCACGAACTGTCGCTTATGACCGAAGATAAATCAAACTCTGAGAGCCTGATGGACCGTCAGACCACGGGTGAAGACCGTGTACGGATGGTCGCACGGCAGCTGTCGGAGCCGCGGACGGCAAACTGGATCGCGTCTGAAGCGGGCTGGTCACACGAACCCACCAAGCGCGCCCTCGAGCGACTCGTCGACGACGGGATCCTTCACCGTGATGAGAGTGGCACTCATACTACGTACTATCCCGATTACCGTCGTCAGGCGATGCAAGAGGCAATGCGCCTTCGAGATAGCGGTCACACTGTCGAGGAACTCACGGATCGGCTCGCCGATATGAAGGCACAAATCCGTGACTGGGAGGATAAGTTCGATGTCGAGTCACCGAACCAGCTTCGTGGGACGCTCGCCAACGAGACCCTTGACGCTGACGAAGAAGACTATCGACGTGAGATCGCTCGTGAGTGGGAGCATCTCCAGCGCCGCATCAAAATCGTCGGGTTCGCCATCCGCGAGTGGGACTTCCTGTCCCCAACGACAGAGCCCGCTGAGGCCAGCAGCTAACGGATGTCGGTCCCGCATCCCGGTGGTGACCCGAACGCGAATCTCTATGCCCAGCTGAAGCGGGATGTCCTCGACCGTGTCCCACAGATCACGGCAATCGAGTACGTTCCAGACGATATCGAGGCTAAGCAATTGCGGGCGATTTTCGATCCGACCCTCCTTGATCCTCCTACCGGTCCTGAATCACCGGAACTAACCATCAAATGGTACCGACAGGACCCCCACGATTGGTTCCGTATCAACTACACCGACCCGAACACAGGCTTTCATGCTGGATGGCACCAAGACGAGGATCACCCCGATCTCGGCCGGGCACATTTCCAGTATGCAGCCGCCGAGGAGGATGATCGGTGGGGAATCACGTTCGAACACGGAACACCCTCTTTAATCCTCTGGGAAATCGTCGAAGACCTCCTTCAGGAGATCCGTCCGACCTACCAATACGCAAACGGGGAACCATGACCTCCGAGAAAGTATCTAGAGAAGGCACCGGGCGGTCACTCGCCAGTTCCTTCGATCGCTACTTGCAAGACAAAGGGAAGGGCCGCGGTGGCGATGGCGGGAACTACAGAAGAAACGCAGCACGCGAACTCGAACGGTTCTCTGGGTGGGCCGCCGGCGACCGCGGCGATGACGATTGGACCGGAATCGTTGCTGACGACATCGACCGAGAACCCATCTTTGAGGACCTCGACGAACACGTGTTCCGCGAGTACGCTCGTCACCTCGCCGGTGATCGAGGACTCAAACAGAATACTGTACAAACCTATTACCGCTATATCTCTGCATGGTGCGGCTGGTGCGTCAATGAGGGCTACCTCGAAGTCCACTATGCCCAGCGGGCGAGTGCGATGGCGCCGCTTCCCGAGGATGACGGCCGTAAGCCCGGTGACCAGCAGGCTTGGACGTCTGAACAGCGTCACGCACTCACCCGCTATGTCGACGAGCGAGCCCGCAACGCCATTGAGACGTACACGACGCTTCCGGAGGATGTTGATCCACTTGACAGGCAGCGAGCGCGATACGAGGCGCTGAAGGCGTCTCGTGACCGAACCCTCGTGTTCGTCCTCGCGTACACAGCTGTTCGTGTCGGGGAACTGCTTCGAGATCCGAACGACCCGCGCCGGCGCGGGATCCGTTGGGAGGAGATCTCGCTCGAGGACGGGAGTATGGATGTCTACCGGAAGAAACAGCAGTGGGACGCAGCGAGTCTCCCTGACCCGGTAATTTCGCCGCTGCGGAGCTACCGGAAACTCATGAACCCACCAACCGAGCGCTGGCCGGTGTTCCCGACGTTCGACCAGCGGACGCTCGCGGGACTCGTGCAGGAAGAGCTAGCCGATCGAGGGGAACACCCAGATTCAATCGATGGCCTACGAGAGGAGTCTGCTCGAGACCTCTTGTTGGCGCTCGACGAGGATATTCGGCCACCGTCGATTACGACGGATGGCGCACGGTCGATTCTCCAACGACTCTCAGATATCGCAGAGATCGACATTGATCATCCGAAACACGACTATCTCGCACCCCACGGCGGCCGCCGTGGGATGGGTGAAGTTCTTGTCCGGGCATTCGGATACACTGCTGCCGCCCGGTACCTTGATAACTCCGAGGAAATGGTGCGGGAACGGTATTCGCATATTGAGGCCGGCGAATTGGGCGATGTTGCTACGGAAGCCCTTAACGAGATAGATTCTGCTTAAATTAAATTTCAATTCCGAATGTCGTCTTGCTGTGATCAATCCGGTTCAACAATGACCCCGGTGTCTACCTGCACCTCGGCTCACGGACATTCGAAGCCGACTATCCGGGATTACAGATACTGTATCATGCTTAGCGTCGGCGCTTCTGTTCGACAAGCGAACCGATTGGTGACCGACCTAACCCTATCCCAAGCCATGACCAAACACTCCATATCCGAATCAATTCGTCGTCCGACCGCAGCGACCCCGAGGACACGCTTGCAGCTCTCGATGCCGATGAGGGTGTCGACCCGAAGCCGTCGACGCTCTCCGTTGCGGACCTCGAGACGTTCGGCCGGATCTTCCGGCCGACGAACCTTGAACTGCTCGAGGAAATCGCGGACCATGAGCCTGAGAGCATTTGTGAACTCGCCCGGACCGTTGACCGTCACCCGCCGGAAGTGACTGATAACGTCACTGAACTCGCCGATTGCGGCCTTGTCGACCTTGAGGAGAATGGCCGTGCAAAGCGGCCGGTCGTCTGGTACGATGAGATCGATGTCGACATTCCAATCGGCCAGCACTCGCCTGATGTTGCGCCGGCGTAATGGTCGTTGTGGACCCAACGCCTTCGAGGCACAGTCATCGTCACGCACCCACGAGAGGGCCACACGGCACTTTTCACATACTGTTCTTTAAATACGGAGCCGCGGCCAACGCCGGCGGCGCTCACTGAACGATAGGAGGATCTCTTGGTCGCAGTCGCACTGGCCGAGTTCAGCGTCCACTACGACAACGCCGATCCCGAACTCTCGCGAGCAGCGTGGCAGCTCGCAGCGAGCCGCCTCGTCGATCACTTCTTTCAGATCTGCTTTCACATCTTCTGGAATCGTTTCACCATCTTCCATCGTTTCGCTGTGCGGTTGAAGTCCAAGACCTCATATCAAAACACCATATTTGTATTGTATCATATTATTTCTTCTAATTTGATTGGATAGTAGATCACCCTTCCCCCACGGTGACCGCTGTATTGGAAAGATCGCTCACCCCAAATACAATAGTCGATGTCTATAGATGAACGCCATTCATACTTTAATTACTAATAATACGACCCAATAGTAACTATTATGTAGCACCGATAAGGAGTTTTTGGTGCTTACATTAAGACGCAAAATAATGCTGTGCAAGACTTCCCACACACGAATTCCAATCATATCCGTCAACGCAGTGTTCCTCAGGTTGGGTAGCAGTACTACTGCCTCCAGGTCGGTTCGAGACACACTGACTACACGATTGATCGGGTGCAAGAGCACCCCTCGAGACTGGGACGTACTGGTTGCCGATGTGAGTCGTGATACAACGTACGACCTCGAGGACCTGATTGCATCGCTATCCAACGATGAGGCCTACCAGCCACAGCCTGACGCACCCCACGCAAATATTTCCCCGTATGAATAATGGTCCCACTCCCGATTCCGTTGAACAGTCTGCCAAACGCCCTGATGAGCAATCCATGTTTTCGGGTCAACTCCGAACCCTGTCTGCCCGAGCAACGTCGAAGGCTCCCCCAGTCGCCATGTGGATCTCATTCCTCGTCATTATGACTGGCTCAGCGGCTGCCCAGTCGGATGTCGGTGATGTCTACTGTGGAACTGGCGTCGAAACAGGGATCACGATCGTCTTTGGGGCGATTGCCGGGCTTGGACTCCCTGCAACGGGTTTCTACGTCTGTCGAGCGGGGCTCTCGTACATGCGTGCGGGCGGCAATCCTGAGAAAAAGAACACCGCCAAAGAGCGACTGGTGATGTCGGGTGTTGGATTTGGCATCATCGTCCTTGCGCTCATCTCGCCCGAACTCATCGACAATGTTGGAAGTCAGATGGGATTCGAGTTCTCGAGTTGCGTGCAGCCATTCTGACCCCTTCACATATGGCCCCGTCCCGTTCGATGCTCGTTGTGGTCGCCCTCCTCGGCACGAGTAGTCTCGTGGCTGGCCTTGCGAGTACCACAATTCTCGCAGCGGATTCACACTCGAGTACAGCAGTCCCTACAAGTGGGCCTGATAACGGCGTCAACGAGTCGCGGTTCTATTTGCTGTGGTCAGAAGATACAGAGCAGGAAAACCTCTCGAGTGACGATTTCGATGTAAACGCGTCGTCGTCTGCAGAATTCACACAGCGCCTTTCGAGGTCGACGGACTACCTGTTCGACGACCCGATCGAGGATGTCGAGCAGTGGAACCGTGGCGATTTCGGTGAGTATGCTGCTGGTGATGCAGCAACGTCAGTTCATCCGGAGTCGGCTGACCTCGAGGATGGCCAGTACATCAAAGACGCACACACCAGCATCTTCGCTGTTCAGCCATCGACGGTCCTCCAGTCGGGTACCGAGTCGACTACATATATCGCACCGAAAGGCGAGGTACTTGCGACAGCTGATTATCGAGTCGCGGTTCCAGACGATCGTGAGAGCGGCCCAGTGCGTGAGGAGTGGTCCCTCGAGGAAGCGGAACTCGAAGAGGTTGAGCTTCGGGCCGCTGGTCAGCAACTGGATTCCAACACCAGCCACCAGTCAACCCTCGAGTATAGCGGCCTGTCAGGCGACCCAACGCTGACAGTTGAAGTGGATATCTCTGCTCAACTCCGCCACGAACGGCGGACGTGTGACGAGTATAATCAGAGTACAGACTCCTGTGATGGCTCGTGGGAGACAGAACTCACCCATCCGTTCGAACAACTCACAGTAACCGACTCGCGCAACACCACTGTCAACCGATTCGACACTGCCACTGGAACCCAGACGACATTCGAAACCGATGATGAGCAGACGGGCGCTGTCGTTCACCCAGGTACTGTCTGGTCGGCAATTGAGACCAACGATGACATACGAGTTCGCGGGAACTGGCGCTTCTATTCCGCCGGCGACGCCGGCTGGCACACGATGGTCTCACGGACAGAGACCGAGACGACGCGAGCAAATTCCACAGTGCGTCCGGCACAGCTCTACGCGGTCCCCATGCAGGCGGAGCCGGACGTCTCGAGCGGCTCGACGGAGACGGTCGAACCACCGCTCGAGATCGAAGACGCCTGGGGGAGTGAACATGCTGGGCCGTCCCTTGCTGAGGCAATCGACGTTACCCCTGTCGATCAGTACGTAAACTCATCGTCCGTGGCGCTGCAGTCAGAATCGATTACAGCCGATTCGTTTGACACGGTCACCGTTCACGGCATTGTTCGCGGCCAGTCACAAACAGTCTCGCTCGCGGACGACGGCATCGTTCGCGAAACCAATCTCAATCTGACCGTACTCGAGGCCGATTCCTCGGGAGCAGTCGTCGAAGCAACAGTGACGGAAAATGCAACTGGAGAGCCAGTGACGACTGGGCGTGTGGAAGTCGGCAACCAGTCGGCTCCCCTCAACGCCAGTGGCATGGCTCGACTCCACCTCGAAGAACGGCCATCGCTCGTAGTCGACGGAACATACGTTGCTGAGGATTGGTGGCGTGCAGAGACGATGTACGCTACTGCAGAGGATCGGGCGAAGATCCCACCGAAGTATCCGAAGTTCGCTCAACTCGTCCAGTTAGCGCTCGTAACGCTGCTCTGGTTCCTCCCAGTTGTCCTAGCCGTCTACGGGTTTGACTACCTGACTGGCGGCACGTTCCTTGGACTCACAGATACCGATGACAGATAACAATCCAACTTACGAGAGTTGTATCGCTCGCCGATCAGTGCTTGTCAGTATCGGATTGAGTACCGCCGCACTTGCTGGCTGTACGTCAAACTCCTCCACGAGTCCGTCGAACAATAGTACAGAGGATAGCTCTGGACTCGACACCGAGGACAGTGATGTCTTCGCGAACGTCGAGATGAACGGGAAGAATCTCGAGGTCGAAGTCACTGGGGAGAGTGCAACCGAATTCATCAACCTCGTCGATCCGAATGGCGAGTTATTCGACCAATCCCGTCTCGAGGAAGACGATACTGAAGCCTCATTCGAGATTCTCGGCAGATATGAAGACGACCTTCCGACTGGCGAGTACGAACTCATCGCTCTCAAGAGTCTCGAGAGCGAGGATCCACTCGACTCGACGACGATTTCGATCGATGCAGAGTGCAGAATCACCGACGTGTTCTGGGCGGCAGAGAATCCAGACATGGACTGGGACAAGAACTCACCAGTCTGGGATGAGTATGCGGCAGTTGTCATAGAGAACAAGGGAACGATTCCATCCCTACTCACCGAACTTCAGTGGAAAGGCGCACCAGCCGCCAAGTTAGGTCGAGACGACACAGTCTCGTATCATCATGAGATACGTTTGCCACCCGGAGAGACGACTGTCTATTCGTTTGGCCAAATCTACCAGACGAGTGGTGCAGGAGGTTCGGTGGACTGTAGCAGGTTAGGTACTGAACCGATGACAGTGACAGCTGTCGTTCAGGTGGGACCAGATCCGTCGTACACACAGCAAATCGAGTATGGTGATGACCAATCTTGTGACCTTACGATTGTCAAGGGCAGTCCAACTGACTCGGATTCTACTAGTGGTGAGAACTAAATGCCATGGCTGCAGGACCAAGTCGAAGATGGGATTGAAAACGTTATTGAGAGGTTCACTGACGCAATTCTTGGGCTGGTAAACGATATCTACGGAGCACTCTTAGAGCCTATTATCGGCGTTCCGGCACCGGAATCTGACTCGCAGTATATTGTTGTTGGGACTCCAAGTGGGGAGCCTTGGGCAAGTTTGTATCAGGATGTGTATCTGGCGTATATCATGCCCTTAGCGATTATGATGGTAATTATCTGTTTCTCGTTCATTGGCCTTCGAGCAGGTTCGATGAGTGATTACCGTCGAAAACGCCTTCTGAGGCGGCTAGGGATCGTATTTATGGGAACCTTCGTTTGGTTCCCGTTGGTGTCGATCCCGTTGCAATTTGTCGACGCAATTGGTACGACTATTGCTCCGGTTGATGATATGTCTGCAGGCCTTGGTGGGCTTATTCAAGCGACTCTTGGAGGTACGTTTGTGATTCTCGCAATGGTTGTCATCTCGAATTTCTTCCTAGTTGTTGCTGGATTCGTCGTTGCTCTCCGGTGGATCGGAATTTTCGTGCTGACGGTCACTATGCCGCTCCTAGGCGTTATCTGGGCTCTTGAAGTCTGGCCATTCACGCCAGCAGCGAATATGGCCCGTCGAGTAGCAGGGATTTACCCCGGACTCATACTTGCTGGGGTTCCAGCGGCGCTTCTCTTCCGAATTGGATGGGAAGTCGGTGGGATTGAGACACTCGGCCAAAATGAGCTTTTCGCGCTATTCATTGGGTTGACGCTGATTCCTGCCGCGATCATTGCGATGATCATGACCGTCTACTGGAGCAGCCCTGCTGTCCGGACGATCGCCCAGAAGAGTGTTACCGCCACGAATCCGGCATCGGCTGCTGCTGGAGCTAGCAAAGCAAAAGCTGCCTCTGGGAGTGCTGTGCGTGGTGCCCGAAACGTCCACCGGGGCTACGCAAACGGAAAGTACGGTCCGGTGACCAAAACCGGCCAGACGAAACTCGAGAGCGGCAGTTCGAAAGCGTACAAGCTGGGTCAATCAGCGAACTCGACGAAAGCCCATGCACGCCAGTATAACACTCTCCGGAAATCGGATTCGGGCCGGATGCGCGACAAAGCCAAAGACGACGCCAAACAGGTCACACGAAAAACGTCGATCAAAGCCAAGCAAGGACTCAGAAACACCAAAGAAAAGGTCTCGAGGTGGTGATTCAGATGAGTTCGAATACAGCAGACAGCGAGTACAATGCACGGAAAATTCATCAATCACTGGGTGGCACGACAGCGTTCTTCCAAGGCTACACGATCGGCGAACTCATGTTGTTTCTCACGGTGGCGTTCGTCACCGTCATCGCAGCAACGTTCGTCCCCTCTGCACTGACGATTCCTATTCTCGGGTTCGGGATCATGCTCATTATCCTTCTCTTCCTCCTCCACAAAGTCAAACCCGACTACCTCTGGCTCACCGAATGGCTCATCGCTCGATTCGGCTGGGCGATCAAGAACAAGGAGTACACACATGGTGGCGAGGACAACAGCGAAGTTCGCTATTTGACCCGTCTCAATCGGGTGTATCCACACGCCATCGAACGAACCGATGGCGCACTCGTCGGAGCGATGAAAGTCGAACCGGCGAATATGGCCCTCGAGGACGACGAGGCTTGGGCGAATGCCGTGCAGTCATTTTCAGAGTTCGTCAATTCGACTGTCGACTTCCCCGTGAAGATCTACATCACTAGCCGCGAAATCGACGAAGACGACGTCGTTCGCGAACACCAGAATCGACTTGGCGATACTGACGTTCGCTCGCGGCCAGTCCTGAAGCGCCTCCTCGAGGAGTACGTCTCCTCCAACACGACTGAAAATGGGGATATCGACTCTGAAAAGACGACAATCCGAGAGTACTATCTCATCACTTCGGTGACCGACAGCGACATCGAACAGTTCGATGAAACCGGTGATAGTGTACTGTCCTATCTCGTAGATGTACCAGTTCTCGGGCGACTCTTCGGTCGCTTTCAGTCTGAGGAATTGAGTGAGTCCAAGCGCGACCAACTCAAAGAAGAGAAACTCGAATCGCGACTCGCACAACTCCGCCGAGGTGGATCGTCGCTCTATCGGTGTTCGATCAGCCCCGTCGACGCGTATGACCTCGCTCGAGTCACGAAGGAGTACTGGACGTGCCAATCGCAAGACTACGCCGATATCACGAACGCACTCGGAACGTTCCCAGTCGTCTCTCACGGCATCAGCGATGGTGTGCCAGCAACGCCAGATCCAGAGGATGTCATCGATGCGATGGACGACAGCAGTGACGAAACTGCGGACTGGGAGTACTCCCTCGAGGATCTCGATGAAGAAGACACTGCTGACGAACCGTCGGTTTCCGACGCCGATTGTCTGCCGGACACGTCGACGATGCACCAGTCAGTGGTTGCTCCGTCGTCGATCGATTGGGAGACGACCTACGCCGTGATCAACGACGAGACGTTCGTTCGCACCTTCTGGATCGAACAGTTCCCTGAGGAACCATCCGATGGGCTTCTCGAGCGACTCTTACTCGAGACAGATCTGCAGACAGATCTCAGCATCCATCTCGATCCGTTCGATAGTCAGTCGGCCCAAGACATGATGGCAGATTGGATTTCGGATTTGAAGATCAACCAGCATGATTCGAACAGTCTCAAAGCCGAAGATCTGCAGGACGATATCGACCAGGCGAAGTACATGCGGTCGCTCGTCCGAGCGAACAAAGCGTCATTCTATCGGGGTGGTGTGTTCATTCGCCTCGCTGCCGAGAGTCAGCAGGAACTCGAGAATCAGACGACTCGATTACGCTCGATCATCAAAGACGCACCAGCCAACTGTACGCTGAAAGTCGCGAGTCGATGGCAGGAGAGAGGACTCGCAACGGTCTCACCGCTCGGTCGGAACGAACTCGGTCGCGATCGAATGTCGACGCTGACCAATCAGGCCATTGGCGCGATGTTTCCGTTCTCGTCGAACTACCAGATGATGGACGACGGAATCGAGTACGGCTATCACGGCCACAATGGCTCTCCAATCCGCATCAATCCGTGGAATCTCGAGACGGGCCACAGCGAACTCGTCGTCGGGATGCCCGGCGCTGGAAAGACGTTCGGTGGGATTATGCGCCACCTGCGGATGATGAAGCGGCGCACCGACACGATGCTTGTCCTCGTCGATCCAGTCGGCGGCTTCCGTGGTATCGCAGATGCCCTGAACGCGAAGACAATCACCGTCGGGGGCGATACGAAATTGAATCCCCTCGAGATCCGTCAGACGCCCCAGAACGTGTTCGAGTCCAGCGATGGGGTCTCTCCCCTTTCGGCGAAGAAAGACGAGGTCTACGCCGTTCTCGAGAACTTCCTCGACGCTCGTGATATCGAACTCGGGGCCGAAACTGGTGTCCTCTCGTATGTGATCGACGAAGCCTACCGACAGGAAGGGATCGTTGAGGACGACGTCTCGACGCACACATCAGAGAACTCGCCGACGATGCAGGACATCCACCGGATCCTCTGTGATATCGCTGAGAACCCGGACGAACACAACATTGCAGCATCCGAATCCGCTCGCGAACGTGCCGCACAGTACGCGGACGAACTCGCGATTGCGTTCCAGCCGTTCCGCGAAGGTGGCTCCTACGAAAACCTCTCCCACCGCTCGGAGATCGATATCCTCGAGGGCGACAACAAGGTCGTCTACATCGATCTTGGTCAGATCGAGGGGAGCGCCTCGGGGATTGACCGCCAGACGTTCCTAATGCAACTACTGCTATCGACGATCTACCAGCAGGCGAAGAACACCCAACGGAACGTCGAACTCGCGATCGACGAGGCACACTACCTCTTCGAGGATCAGGCCAATCTCGACTTCCTCGAGACGGCGTTCCGCCACCAACGCCACGCTGGCCTCCGGATGGTCTTGCTCTCTCAGACGGCCCAGGAGTTCTATGAGACCGAGCAGGCCGAGAAGATCATTGGGATGTGTCCGATCAAAGTCTTCCACAAACTCCCTGAACTTGACGATCGGACAGCCGACAAAATCGGGTTGACGAAAGAACAGCGCCAGTACGTCAGAGGTGCCGACGCCGGGAAAGCGGACCTCGGCTACAGTCAGGCACTCGTTCGCGTTGAGGAACACGGCACCTATCCCTTGCACGTGGTCGCAGATGAGTTCGAGAAGCGGGTTATCGATTACGAGCCAGCGGATCAGGCCTTCATCCAGCAGGCGATGAACGACGATTCAGCGGAACTGCTCGCGTTCGAGGAATTCGTCGAAACCGAAGCACAACAAAACGCGCTTGCGACCCGCCTCGATATCACTGCTGAGACGGCGAGCAAACTCCTCGAAGAAGATTTCAGCAAAACGGAAATCCTCGATGCAGTCGTCGAACAGGCTCTTGAGACAGAGACGGACACCGAAGAGGCACCGATCCAGACCGATGGCGGAGCGTCAGCTCCCGACCAGCGCACAACCGACCCCGAATGTGACAATTAAGACCATGACGACGCTCAATCGTTTCACGAAACTGGTCGGTTCGTCGCCCCAGTACGAGGCGACGCAACTCGAGTTTGGAGAGAAGGGATCGTTCGTCCAGCAGCAAGCAGATACGCCAGGACTGCTCCTTCGGATCCGCCCCTACAAGGAGAACAATGGTGTCGTGGATGGGGCCGGCGTCCTGCAATCAGTTCACGACGTGACGACGAACTTCCGCGGGAAGAATACGAGTGATCACCATTCGTTCGAGGTCTGGTTCGATGAGGGCAAAATTTCGTTCTATATGCACGCTGCTACCGAGGCAGCCGCAGACAAGTTCCGACGGCGTGTCGGGAACAACTACGCGAACAGTGAGATTTTCCCTGTCGAAAAGGGCCATACGTTCCCGGTCATCGATTCTGACCAGTACGTTGCCGGTGCGTGGCTCGAGATGGAGAAAATTCCGTACTATCCGATTCGCCATCACAACAGCGAAGGCTTCGAGACGGATCCCTACGGCGAGATAACGAGCGAAATGCTGTCACTCGACGAGAATACAGTCGTCACACAGGTTATTTTCCGGCCTGCAAAGCAGTCGTGGACTGATGGCGACCGCTTCAAGCACAACAGCGTCGATGAACTCGCTCACGCACTTCGCCAAGGGACATCCGTGGGGTGGCTCAGCCCCCGAACACGACCAGCGAGCGCCAAGGACAAGCAGGCCGCAAAGACGATCGAACAGCAACGCGGGCAACAGGCGTTCCACGTGAATATCCGCGTACTCGCTGCGTCATCAGAGAAGGCTGAAGCCGAGGCTCGAGCCCGCGGCGTTGCGGGGATGTTCAGGAAGTACTACAACGCGGTTACGGAGCAGGGACTCGATGATACTCCAGTCTGGCATCGCAAAGAGCGGAAACGAGCTAAACGACTCCGACAATTCCTCTCTCGAATGCGCGACCGCGAGTGGATCGATCGCCGTATGATCATGACCGTCGACGAACTCGCCGGCGTCGCACATATTCCCAATGCGGAAATTGAGACGCCGAAGATCGACTGGCGATACACGCAGCGTGGTGACCGGCTTCCATCGGATGGGGCTCGATACGATGCTGAGGAGTCACCGGTTGGTGGACAGACATCCAGTGTCCCCGACGAGGCAGCAGTTCCCGTTGATGGCCCTACTCACGATCAGGAGGGGTACGATGGTATTTGATCGGTTCTTCGGACACGGTGGGGAGGCCTCGAGCGGCGATCAAAGCAATGAGTCCGAGCCAGTAGACGATAAATCCATGAATGCTGGCACTGAGTCGTCCACTGACCAGCAATCAATGGCTGGTGAGGAATATCATGTCGTCGACCAAGACACGACCCGTGTCGGTGGCAAGCCGATCCTCACCGAAACGGTCGACGAAGGCACGGTTGCTGGCCCGTTCGTTCGCGAAATGTTTGAAGCTGGAATGTACGACGCACCGACCCCACTCTGGGTCGGCTATACGGAGGATCCCCAGACTGGCTTTCGTGAGGCTCCGCTCCGATTTGACTCGCTCTTCCGGCACAACTGGATTGCAGGGACGACCGGCTACGGAAAGACGACTCAACTCTTGAATATGATGGTGCAGTGGGCGTATTCGGGCTACGGCTTCACGTACTTCGACCCGAAGGGCCGTGATTCTCGAGAACTCCTCCGGATGCTTCCCAAACACCGTCTCGAGGACGTGGTCTGGATCGAGCCCGGGTCGACCACCCACGAGAACACGGTCGGGATGAATTTCCTCGAGGTGCCCGACTGCGAGACGACTGAGGAACTCGAGAACGAGATCGAAAACCGGGTCGAGAACCTGAAAGCGGTCTTCGATACCTCCGACTACTGGGGCATCAACATGGAAGCGATCACCGAGTCGATGGCTCGGGCGATGATGAAATCCGAGCAGCCGTTTTCGGTCATCGATATGTATTTCATCTTACTGAATGCCGACCGTCGCGAAGACTTCGCACTCGATGTCGAGGATCCCTATATCCGAGAATTCTGTCTCGAGATTGCGAATATGGAAGAGGAGACGGTCCGCCCACTCTTGAAACGGATCAAGTCCTGGGTCGAGAACTCGGTGATTCGCCGGATTATCGCCCATCGCGAGAGTACAATCAACTTCCGCGATATCATCGACAACGATCGGATCGTTATCGTTCGAACGCCGGTCGAGAATACGGACATCAAGAAGATGGTTACCCTCGGCGTCATGCGGAATTTGTGGAGTGCGATTCAGCGGCGCTCATACGAACTCGATACCGAGCCAGAACCTTACTTCGTTCTCTGTGATGAGTTCGACGATATCGCGAGCGACAATCTCGATATCGAGTCAATGCTCGCCCGTGCTCGGTCGATGCGGTTGTCGGTGACTCTGGCTTCGCAGTATCCCTCTCAGTTCGACGAGGACACGCTGAAGGCGATGCAGAACAACTGCGATAACCTGCTCACGTTCTCAGTCAACGACAGTGACGATGCCGAACTGTTGATGAAACGCTTCCGTGACTATACGGCAGAGGACCTCATCACGACCGACCAGTTCAAAGTCTGGACACGGATCCCGCTCTCGGGTGGGCGCTACTCTGAACCGGTCTTGATCCGGACGTTTCCGCCATACCCACCCCTTCGGGAACCAGATGCTGTCGATCGAATCATCAAACAGAGTCTCGAGCGGTATGGGACTGATCCGCTAACGGACGCTGAAATCCTGCAGGATCTCATCTATAGCGATTCGAACGAAGCAGCGAACCCCACGCAGATTCTCGAGGAGACGATGGCGGAAGCCGTTCGTGCAGTTCAGATTCGAGAACGCGTGCGAGCGGAAAACGGCTGGGTCGATGTCACTACCGTCGACGAGGAACTTGCAGCCCGCCTCGAGGATACTGAGCCTGAGATCGACGTTGCACCCGAAGAGTTGCCTGACGTTCGTGAGGAATCCCGGTTACTCGAGGTGACGCTGCAAAACGACGACATCGTAGCTCGGCTCACTGACGACGGAGAAACAGTGGTCGAACCTGAGACAGGCACTGTCAGATCTGCCGGTGGCTCTACACACGATGCAGTCCTCCTCGAGACGGAAACAGCACTCATCGAACGTGGATTCAGTGTCGAAATCCTCGAGCAGGATGGAAGCGAGCAACCGGACGCCATCGCGACGCATCCAGATCACGATGTCGTGTTCAACATCGAGGCTGAGACAACGACGCCAGAGCGACCCGTCAAGGTCTTGCAGAATCTCAAGCGAGCCCACGAAGCAGATCGGATTCCGATCTTCGTCGTTCGACCTGGTGACTCCAAGACGGAGTGGGCGACTCGAGTTGAGAATATTATCTCACCACCGCTGCAAGAGCGGGCTGATGGCACTGAACAGTTCTACAACTGCGACGAGGTCATGACCTTCGGTGGTGGTGCGACCGCTCACGGTGGCGTTACTGCCGTTCGTCCCAAGACATTTGAGACGAATCGAACTGTTTGGATACGAGAGAATGGTGAGATCGTCCTTTCAGACGGTGAAACAGCGTTTGCCCGTGTTCCAGATGAAGGTCCACTCTCGAAAGACAGTGTACCAGCCTACTATAGCCATGATCGTGAAGCCGGGCAGTATACTGTCTACGAAGCTGGCGAAACCCATGTCTATGACTCGAGAGAGGATTTTGAGGATGAATGGACGCCGATCAAACGGCCATTCCGACCTGCTGTTGATCTACCAAACTCGGATTATTCACGGGAGAGCTACCTCATTCTGATACTCCCCGACGATGAGCGTCCTGTACTCTTCCAGCAGGGCGAGACATACGGTTTGTCGGATTCGCCAAGCGATGAGGAACTATGGCCGAGGATCTCTTCAGGTAATCACTCTCGAGTAACGGAGTCATCCCCATCAGTAAAGTCTGGTTCAGCAGTATCGGTGCCAGTTGAGGTTGACCCAGACGGCGACGGCATTGAGGCGTTCGCAGCGATGTATATCAGAGAGGCAGATGGGGCACAGATTCCAAAGGCAGCACTGTTTCAAGCCTACTCGAGATGGACCGACCAGCACGATATTGATGGAACAAACGCGAGCTGGTTCGGTCGGAAGCTTTCGAATGTCGTCGACTATGGGGATACCCGAGTCAGAGACGGTGACGATCTCGTGACGGTCTACACCGGTATCGATCTGACCAGTGATGGATCAGAGTTCCTTGAGTGAGAGATAATATCAGAGCAATGAATATAATTCAGGCACTTGGACTACTGAAAATCTCTCCCCCACAACCAAAATTCCAAAATCCGATTAGTATCTGGTATATCTGCCAGGATCCGCCATATAGCTGGATTTGTTCAGGGCAAATTTCCCGTTCAGGTCACGGAATTGGCACCTGTTCAGGGCAAAACCGCAGTACGGTGGCGGTGTTCAGGGCAAATCGTCGCTCAAAACCAACTAGTATACAACGGGTTGCACCCGTTGGACAGGGTCACGGACAGTCTACCAGCCTACGGCATGTTTATCAGCACACTGATGGGTGGTATGCGACCAGATGGACGCGAAGTACGAGGCGGATCGGCGATGTCTGAACAGACGGTTTCGGTACTCCCCAAGCAGTTACGTGAGCGTGACCAGTGGGTCTGCTGGCGAGAAGAACCTCGAGATGGGAAGCCAACAAAAATCCCGGTAACACCAGGCAGTGGTGAGTTCGCCTCCTCAACGGATCCCGAAACATGGGTGTCGATCGAAACCGCGCTCGAGTACGCTGATTCGGGGGATGCAGATGGCGTCGGGTTCGTGTTTACCGACGATGATCCTATCGTTGGTGTGGATCTCGATGACTGCCGAAATCCGGAGACTAGGGACATCGACGACCTAGCAGTGGACATTATCGAGCGGCTTGATTCCTATACGGAGATTTCTCCGTCGGGAACTGGCTTCCATGTACTCATTGAGGGTGAACTCCCGGACGGACGGAATCGACGTGGAAGCATTGAACTGTACGACACAGCCCGGTTTTTCACCGTGACTGGTGACACCCTCGAGGAGTCTCCTAGTCGCGTTGCTCGTCGGCAGGATGCACTCGAGGCGATTCATCGTGAATACGTCAAAGACAGTGAGAGCGATGGAGCGTCCGAGTCAGGGTACCGTGGTGTGACTGACGAGCAGGCTTCGACGGACACAGCAGGCGATGTTGATGTTGACCTCGAGGACGAGGAACTGCTCGAGAAGGCTCGAAATGCGTCGAACGGTGAGAAATTCGAGCGATTATGGCGTGGCTCGACTGCTGGGTACGAAAGCCAGTCAGAGGCCGATATGGCACTGTGCTGTCTGCTGGCGTTCTGGACCGGCGGCGACCACACTCGAATGGATCGACTCTTCCGGCAGTCAGGGCTTCTCCGCGAAAAATGGGACGACGTCCACTATGCCGATGGATCGACGTACGGCGAAAAGACCATCGAACGAGCGATTACAAGCACGTCTGAGTTCTACGATCCGGACGCTCGAGACGACTCGAGTGAAGCGAGTTCCAGACAGAACGAGTCGGCGATCACCGGCAGTCGTGACGAACCAGCGGAAAATCATGCATATCTGGTCGAGAAGAATCGACTGTTGACTGACCGCGTCGACGACCTCGAGACAACGCTTGAGGAGAAAAACGAACGCATCGATGCACTCGAGGCGACCAACGAAGCGCTTCGAGAACAACTCAGAGACTGTCAGGAGACACTCGAGCGTCGTGATCAGGCTTCGAACCCCGAGATGGATGAGGCCAGTGCTAATGAAGGCGACTCGATCTGGGGCCGTGCAAAGCAATTCGTTGGGGACGGCGACTGAAACCCGATTCATCGCTCCCCGCCGGGTTTATTGACTCCCGGAGGGGTGAGGAGTTCAACGATGACTGTAATCAACCAGGGAGACGAACAACGCATTGCGTGGTTGTACGGACCGGTTGTGAGGTGTGGCCATAATCTGATTTCAGCAATCTCGACGGTACTGTTTTGTGTATGTACTACGAACGTACAAGCGTATGTCCGAAGCTGAAACCAACAATGGTGATCCTGAGATTGAACGAATCAACCTTCGGATTTCCCAGTCTTTCCGCGAGGTCGTTGATGAGACGTGGCGCGAGCGGGGATTCAATAGCCGAAGTGAGTTTATTCGCTACGCACTGCGAGAGTCAGTGAATCATCCGGAGGGTGCTGGGTTCTGGAAGGACCTTGCAATTAGTGAAGCACAGTTTGATGACGGTGAGAGCCGCTCGAGCGAGGAAATCAAAGCAGCATATGGGTCCGACGACGAATGACGACGATTGGGAGTGGGCATTTTCGTCTCGAGCAGAAAACCAACTTGCGCAGTTACCTACAGAAACACAGGACCGAATCATCACGAAACTCGATGATGTCGTGTCCTCAGAGTGGCGCGAGCCAGCTGACTTCCTTGAGCCATTGACTAATTCGCCGTACAAGAAGTTACGAGTTGGGACCTATCGACTGGGGTGTCGGCTTCGATCGGAAGAACGCATCTTACGCGTGGAGAGCGTTCGGAAGCGAGACGGAGCATATTCAGCGGATGATTGATAAGTTGTTGAGACTCATAGTGTGGAGAGTTCAACGATAATACCTGAATGAAACGTTCTAATGGCTACTATAGTCCTCGCTTCTTGGATCGATAGCTGAGTTGGGCACTCGTAGTATGGAGTGGCAGCCTCTCGAAACACACTCGTTACTGGCATATTCAGGAATTGCCAGTCAACTCAAATCGACGACGTCAGACGAGGACACACTAATGACGCTGCCGCTCGAGTACACACCTATAACCCATGACAACTGATCGTTGCAGCCCCCATATCGACCATACTGAGGAGTTCGCCACTACTATCGGGCTCTACGTACTCGGTGAAATCTCCCTAGGGAAGGCTGCAGAGCGGGCTGATGTCACCCGCTGGGAGATGACAGAGATTCTCACTGAGGCCGGTGTTGAGATTCGATGTGGCCCACAGACCATGGACGATCTCGAGGACAAGGTCGAGACAGCGCTCGACATCGAATGAGCGAGTCGTCCGCTATGGTTTTGTCAGTATATACTATTTCATTCCACACATGCTGTCCTTGAATCGCGCTTTCTTTCACCATTTCTCGGAACGCTTATAACCCTGTCCTCAATAATTTCGATATGTACGATTTGACTGGCTTTCAGCGTGATGTCCTGTATGCGATTGCCGGCCAAGACGAGCCCCACGGGCTTGCGATCAAAGACGAACTCGAGAATTACTACGAAACGGAGATCCATCACGGTCGGCTGTATCCCAATCTCGACGAGGTCGTCGACAAGGGTCTCGTTGAGAAAGGCCAACTCGACAAGCGAACGAACTACTACACGATCACGGCCCGCGGGCGGCGCGAACTCGAGGCCCGTCGCGAATGGGAAGACCAGTACGTCGGTGGATTCACTTCGAGCGACGGGTAACTAGTTCGACCGGGTATCGGAGGACGGAGCCTCCCTCGTACGAATACGCCGTTTCCTCGGGTGCCGCGCTTGGTCGAATCGAACAGATTTTCCCGTCTCGAGTTTTGTTGTAACATGTATTTGACACTGAGTGTTTCTCCTCGCTATCGCTGTAACAAACATCCCAAACAGATATGGATCAACGGCACCAACATCAATCTATGTCGAGCGGCACCATCGATATCGACGAGTTCGAGAACGCCGACGACGACGAATTCGAGGGCCGAAATGACACCAAGCAAATCGTGCTGTTCCTGGACGAGAACGACGACCGAGCGTGGAAGGCGGCGACGATCGCTGAACAACTTGAGCTGGATACAGACGCTGTCAGTGCGATTCTCTCGCGACTGAAGGAACGAGGTCTTGTGCGGCACAAGCGCCCGTACTGGGCGATCACAGACAACGAGGAACGGCTCCGAACCGCCTACCGACTTCACCAGCACCACCAGACTGCAGACGAACAGTACGGCGAAGAGCATCTCGAGGAGTTGAAAACTGACGAGATGGAGGAAGTACGGTGACGGCGTTCGATGAACTGAAACGTGGTGACATTATCTGGGGGACCGACCCGCTCTCGGACAAAGGACGTCCAATGCTCGTTCTGGGAACACCTCAGTTCCCAAACCACGGTGTACAGCTCATCACCGTCCTAATCTCCACAAAGGCGTATCATGAAGAATCACTCACGCTCCGCGACGACGACTACGAGGGCGATCCACTCGGAGAACAGAGTCACGTACTTCCGTGGTCGCTTGCGACACTCAACAGTGCCACAGAGGTCGAACTTCATATGACGTCTCTTATCGAGGAACGCACTGAAGATATCGTGACACAATTGATCGGCTACATCTCCTCCTAAGGAAACTTGCTGCCATCAATGGTCGTACCGGAACCACATGAACTGCTCTGCCAAGGGCTGGGAAACGCTCCGCAGCAAGTACAAGCGGTTTATCAAGACCCGTGCGTCGCTACTAGACTCTCGATATTAACGGATTTCCGGCTGACGAGTTCCCGTGGGAGAAGAGCTTTCCCGGTGATCAAGATGGCCTCGCCCTCTCTGAGTCCGCTAGGCATCGGTTGTGTGACCGAGCGTCGAATCCGGATAGACGGTGTTTCCCAACGGCCCGCCCCGCTCGCCGCTGCCGCCTGCCGGTGAGCAAAGCTCACCGATGTCTCGTTCGCTTCGCTCACGAGACCTCCGCGTCGCTCGCGACCGACCATTCCGGGCTGCCTGCCTGCAGTCGCGGGCGGGCTGCCGGGCTAAAATGCATGTGCCCTCGGCGCCAGCACCAAGCGCGCTTTCGGTTGCGTCTCTCTCGCTCCTGACGTCGCTCGCTCGACGGACGCGAAACCGGCTTGTGTGCTGGCCGCTTGCTCCGGGCGGACGGCGCGCGGTGCTGGTTGGGTAGCCTCCCTGAGGCGCGCTCTCGCTCGCGCCCAGTAGGGCGCTCGCGAAGGCGCGAGCGAGAGCGCGCAGATGGATCTAGTCGGTCAGTGTCGTCGGAAAACCGCGATGTCCTCGCATCGCGGTGGCAGGCGCATGAGCGCCTTCGGAACTAGTGAGTTCCAATGTCTAGTAACAACTCGAGTAGCAAGGTCGTTACGGTCGATGAACAGGCACTCAAACAGGCGGACGAGCAGGAAGTCAATGAAAACAGCTTCCCGGTCGTCGACGAGACGCCAGCATTCGAGGCAACGGTCGAGCAAGAGGTCCAAGCAAAGGTCGATGCGAACCACCCGGACGGGATCGTCGATACAAACGACGACCGGATTCACGGTGCGACCCTCGATCAGGAAGAGCGGATTCGGGCTCGAGAGGAAGAACTCGAGCGGATCAGTGCCCAGGCCGCGTTCGGACAACAGCAGGGACGAGCGAAGCGAGCGCGAGAGATTGCTGCACGACAAAGTGCGGAGCGGCGCAAGCGGTTCCAGAAGCGGGCAGCGAGCGTGGATCGGATGGCGGATCCAGAGCGGCCGGATCCCCGGACGAGCCTCACACGATCGCAACTGGCGGCTGTGAACGAGCAGTCAATGCGGTTAGCCGAACGGCTCGATGGCTGGTCTCGAGCGGCGATCAGTCGGCGGTTGGCCGAGGCGGTTGTCGACGGACAGGATCTCACGAGTGCGGTCGTCAGTGTATTCGAGGAGTTGCAGACAGCGCCAGGACAGATCGTCCCGATCGAGAAACTCGAGGATGTGAGCCGACAGAAGGTAAGCATCGAGGGGCGTGTCGAGACGCTCTGGGATCCATCGCATCCAAGCATCGCTCAAGTCGGGCTCATCGCAGACGAGAGTGGCCAGACTCGAGTGACGATCTGGGAGAAATCAGGAGCGCCGTGGATCGAGGAAGGCGAACGAGTGCGCATTCATGGGGCGGCACGGAACTGGTACGAGGGACGTGTCTCACTGGCCGTCACCGGCTGGTCGACCCTTCAGTTCCCAGAACGCGGTCGATGGTGGGAGTAGCTGGCTAACGCGGCCTTCTTTTTTAGGACGGGCCAGACCAACCCAGACCCCTCCTCCCCACCCTCCGCACCGTGCTCGCTACGCTGCGCGCGCAGCCACGACCTTGACAACAGGTCAACCCGCGAGTCACTGAGAGTTTATTGGCGCACCAAGGGGTGCAAGCGCCTTCAATTCGCGTTCGCTGAACCAGTATGTCTAACGAGACAGACAGCTACAAATGCGAGTCCTGCGGCACCGAGTTCGAATCAGGTCCAAAGAAAGCAGGCCACATTTCCCAGAACCATCGAGAAGACCAGCAGCGGAATGAATTCATACACGCACTACAGCGACTCGCAACAGACCTGGGCCATTCACCGACCATGAGCGAGATAGACGAAAAGGGGCGGTACACACGGAAAGCGTACATCACCGAATTTGGGACCTGGAACGATGCACTCCGGGAGGCAAGTCTAGAAATCAACAAACCATCACCCGTCTCGAAAGCGGAGGTTGTCAAAGCCATTCAATCACTGAGCGAGCAGCTCGGGCACCCACCGACAGTCGAAGAGATGAACGAGTACGGGCAGTATTCGAGAAAAGCAGCCAGCAAACACTTCGGAAGCTGGAGTAACGCGCTCCGGAGTGTCGGCTTCGACCCCAATCATGAGGAGATTCCACGTGAAGACTCCTCGAGTTCACGGTTGAGACGTTCGAGATCGGCCGGAGACGAATCGAGTTCTGCCAACAGAACCCAGTAGCGGATCACGTTCGCACTCGGGGCACAATGCGGCCTCCGTTCACACGAGATCCTCGACGTTGCGCCCAAGGACATTGTCGGTACCGGTGCCGAAACGATGCTCCACGTCTAGCACAGGAAAGGGGACAAGTTCCGCGAGACACCAGCTCCGCGAGGACGTTCCCGTGAAAATTGTCAGCGACCACTGTGACGTGTCCTCCAAATAGGACGCTCATACTTCGAGCAGTGCCGGGAGATCGCTGAGAGCTGTCGACACGAAGACCGTCGAGGCAATACCAAGATCGGCACCGAGACTGAGTGAGAACTTCCTCTCAGAACTGGTTGCGGGATCTGAGTAAGTGTCGCAAAGAGATCTGGTGTCTCGAGAAACACCGGTCTCTGACCGGTGTTAGAGTGGTGTTTATCGCCCCCAGAAGCGGCGAAGGGGCTGATCAGTTGTCCTCTTCGGAGTTATCGATGGCAACGAGAGACATCTACACGACTGCGTTTGACGACGGCGTCCAGACGACTGCAACTGACTGTCCAGACTGTGGCGGCAGCGTTCGAACAGCTGACCGGGAGACAATCTGTGGGGACTGTGGACGTATCCTTGAGGATACCAAACTAGACCGAGGACTAGACTGGGGTCGACATGATGAGCAGGGTTCCAAGAGACGGATCGGTACTCCGCTGACACCGACACGCCACGATCGAGGCCTCTCCACCGAGATCGGCTACAAGCAAGACGGAAATGGAAACACCCTCTCGAGTACGAAGCGCCGACAATTGAATCGACTGCGTCGCGAACAGTCCCGTGCCTAGTGGCAGTCGAAAGCCGAACGGAACCTCGCCTATGGACTCGGTGAAATCCGGTGGATCGTCGCGAGTCTTGGCCTCGCACAGAGTATCCGGGATCAGGCGTGTTCGCTGTTCCGAACGGCACAGTCCGAACAACTCTGTCGCGGACGATCGCTCGAGGCGGTGGCCGCAGCCAGTGTCTACGCTACGTCTCGGTGTAATAGGCTCGGACGATCATGGGCCGAAGTCACAGCCTGTGCACGCTGTAATCAGGAGAGACTCACCACTACCTACAACGCGATGAACGTCGAACTCGAGTTACCGGCACAGCCGATTGCAGCAACGGATCGGATTCTGAGGCTTGCGACAGAACTTGAGGTCCCAGATCATGTTCGTCGACGAGCGCTCGAACTCGCACAGCGGGCATGCGAACGCGGACTGACGATCGGCTGCCGGCCGAGTGGCGTCGCAGCGGGCTGTCTCTATCTCGCTGCCCAGCGAGTCGGCTTGTGTCTCTCGCAACAGCGGATCGCCGATATCGCAAGCACCTCACCAAACACGCTCCGCAGTCGGCGAGACGAGTTACTCGAGATCGATACCTGAGCCAGATACAGCAACCTAGAGGGACGCTTGCAACCAGTAGTTGGTAGCGCGGTTTCTTTATTCAGATATCTGGGTGAGTATGAATTGGGTGATTCGGTAACTACAGATGCTTATTGACCAGCAAGCGCTCTATCAGGTTTGAGTGAGTTTCATAGCGTCGTGCTGAATACAGGGCGCAAATCGGCTATCGGTCGGTTTCCGTCACGGGGTCCACTGAACGGCAGATGCAGAAGTAGTTATACAATTGGATGGTTATGTCTATGATCTCAGACGTTCTCGGGCCTCTTCCAACCTATTTCCATCAACTTCCCCGGTTTTCTCCAAGGCGTCGATTAGATTCTTAGCGCTTTGGTGGATCCGGTTGTTATTATTGTTCCCGATCAGGCTCTCAAGCCGTGTCAAGGTCTGCTCCTCTCTACCGTAGTATTCGGGGAACTCTGCCAGCTTGTCGATAAGGGTCGAAACATGGTTGTTGTGCAAATTGCTCCCTTCGAATGTATCGGAAAGACGTTCAACCACCCACTCGCCATCATCCTCATCAACATCTCCCGTCTGGACAAGCGAACTGAGGACATCAACCAACGGGAAGAGTCGGTTATGCTGAGGGTTCCCTGAAAGCTCCGACCGCAATTGACTCCGAAGATTTCTGGCTACAGTCATCTTCCGGTCCGGCTCGATCTCACCCTCAATCTGATTCCAAATATCTTCGAAGGCCTGGTGGTCATTCTGATCGCCAGACAAGAGCGAATCCAATCGTTTGATGAATCCTTCCTTGTCTGGATCCTCCAACCGGTTATACGCTGCTGCCTCAGCCCGAAGATAAGTCTTAGTCTGATTGGTGTTGGCGCTACTAATCCGGCGCTGACAGCATTCCAAGACTGGATCTTGGACCTCCTCAAATCGGTCCGGATACTCCGAAAAAATCTGTGCAGCTATCAGATTCTGCGTATGGTCATTATCCTCTGTAAGCCGTTTCACCATTTCGAAGAGCTGGTCATCATACTCTTCGGGGATAGCAGGGATCAGAGTCTCCGCCACCCAATTAGCATTGCTAAGAGGCTCCGGAACTCGGTCTAGAACACTCCCCACAGCTTGCTTATCGTCGAGAATATCCACTTCTTGATTCGAAGCATGGTTGATGATCTGCTGGGTGTTCCGCTGGTTCCATCGACTAAGTAGGTCAGCAACCAAATCACCAAAGTCCTCACGGGTACCTGCATCATATGACTCATAGAAATTGATAGCCACCTTCACCATATTCACATCTTGGCCCGAAGAGGACACCCTCTGTTCCAACTCACGGAACAAACGCGAACCGGTAGCTAAGGTGACCTGCCCCTCTAACTGACTCAGTTTCTGCCGGAGCTGGTTATAATACTGATCCTCATTCTCGTTATCCACGTCACCTTCCAGATTGAGAAGTTCTTCGACGAAGTACTGCCGTCCACGCGGCTGGGCCTGACTATCGAACTGTTTGTAGTGATCGGTTCCATTGAACCGGTTCCGCCTCCCATCCCACGTTACAAATGTTGCGGCACGCTCCAACAACTTCGGCGTAGCCAATTTCTTCGACTCCTCCCCACGACTCAAGGTATCAAGCGCACCCTCAAGTTCATTATCACTCAAGTTTAGGAGGGACGAACACAAACTTCTGGCAGCCGTTCGCGGGACATCCTCAGCATTTTCAACGAACACCTCCAAGACGTTTTCCCGCAATTTACTATTCGTGGCTACAGTTGCAGCAAATCGTTCGAATACCATCTTCTGATCCGGATCTGGGATGTGGAGGACCACTGGGAAGAACTCCTCTGGATCAAAATCAGTGTAGAAGTCCCGCACCTGATCAAGAACAAGATATGCTCCCAGAACCCCGGCAACATTCTCTTGACCTTCTTCCCCGAGTTCGTCAAAGACAGCTACCAAGGTGTTTATCGTAGAGAAGATCGGACCTTCTCGACCTTCCCGCGTGTAATCGTCCAAGGTAGTCTCAATCGCGTCAAGATACGGGGTGAACGGTTGGTTGTCCATTTTTACGGTTTGAAGCTCTTCACGGACCTCGTCCTCCTGGTTGGTCCGAAGGTTCTGGATCAGTGCATCCCTATCGGAAAGCGCGCTTGCGAACGATGGCTCTCCCAGCTGGAGGAACGGCTTCGGATTATCCACCGTACAACGAAGAGTCGAACGCAGAAACCGCTCTAACTCTGTCTCACTTTCCATCCCTTCTTCACCGTTCCCCAATAGTTTCTCAATACGATCCTTCCGATCTCCATTCGGTAGATCTCCTCGGAAGTAGTCATTCACGTCTTCCAAGAGGCGTGGATCATCCTGTAGCTCTCTGTGGAATGAGGGGTAGTCCTCCTCAAGAACCATTATCTTGGCTAGGAAGTCCAAATTATCGGTGAGTCTTCCCTTAGTCAAGTGGTTAGCCTCCTCCATCTGTTCAGAGAGGATTCGGAGCGTTGTCAGCCGATTCAAAGACTGATTGATCCTGCGCGGATTCCGGACATACGCCTTCGTAATTACATCTAAGACGGCGTCGTCAAATGGCTCCGCTAGTTCCCGGTTTTGAGATTTGGCATATTCCTCGATATCTTCATCCATGAAGTCTGGAATCCGGATGTGGGTCTGGAAGAACTTACGCAGAAACTCGCGCTCGTTAAGTTGCACCTCGAAGTAATCTCCTTCAGTATCGATCGATTCGATGTGGCTCTGAAGCGCCTGGTCATCACACGGAACAATGTAGATACAGTCTTTGCTCTGTAGGAAGGTTTTCAATGAAACTAGGACATCGTAGACTGTATCGCTCTCACACCGATCCAGGTTATCAATTGAGATCAGGACCTTATCCGCATCCGTCTCCTCAAGAATATCATCAAACAGTTGTTCGTACGCCCCCGACCATTCCTTACGGGGATGTTTTTGTCGAAGAGCAGTGGTCGCCTGTCGTACTTCTCCCGCCATAAAGACGAACACGGAGACGAATAACGGGAAGAGAAATGCACTTAGAATACTGTTTATCGAGGAAATCGTTGGATCTGCGATCTCAACAAGACCTACAATGTTTAGTAGATTCACCACAGCCCCAACTATGATGATACCCAATATGAGGAGAGTAGTACCGCCAATAAGTGGAGACTCCGTAATGATTCGCTCTGCCTCTTCCCAAGCAGACAAATCTTCCCCACGTTGTTCCTCCTCAATATCGTAGAGTTTCTGCGTAATCTTATCCTCGCCAAGTACGGCATCATTGCCTTCTTCGTCAGTCTGACCGGTCCTATTTCCGATCGCTTGGTCCAGATTCAGTAGTAGGTCAGTTCGTATCGATTCTTCAGCGTGCTTCCACGCATCGAATTCTACGCAGACGTAATCGGTCTCCGCGTCTTGAAGACGGGAGTACAGCATCCGGATGATTGAGGTCTTTCCGGATCCCCATTCTCCGAACACTCCGATGTTCCACGGCGGATCTGCGTCTTCAACCATCCGCTCCAAAGTATCAACATACTCCTGGTGCCGGAACTCGTCCTCATCAACATTTTCGATAGGAGAATCAGAGAGATAACGATTTCTGTCTTCTTCACCATCCATATCAAGACATGCCACACTCGAATGATAAAAATACAATGTATCGATAGAATTCAGAACGGTGAAAACTGGCGATTCCTCCTGTACAAGAACTCTATACGTGTCAAAGAAAGCTTCTCACTCTCTACGTCCCCAAGCTCTGTCAGGAGTCACGTGCAAGGTACATTCTCTATATTCAGCAGGTGACTTTCGATATATTTCGGATGGATAAATGGCTGATTCGGTAACTGCTTGTCCTGTACTTACCGCTCGTCGGGTAGTCACAGAATAGATCTGCGAGCCGTTCTCTGACTCCTTCTTGGACATTCGAATCAGACTGACTCCTCCACTACGTGCCGGTCTACAAGTATTTTTCGCGCCTGACGGGTGAGGCGCTTTCACCTGTGCCTCGAGAGTACCCATGAGTACAGATCAACCGATCCATCGCGAGCAGCAGCAACCCCACCATGACCGCAGTAACACAAGTGACCGAGAGCAAAGGTATTCCGGAGACGTTGCTCGACTAAACGGGCATGAACTCATCGCAATCGATGAGTGGCTCCCAGGAAGGGAACCGACACAATACGATCTCGATCTCACCGATAGTTACGAGTATCGCACACGCTACTGGCGCTGCCGGAATTGTGGCCAAGAACGCAATCGTCGCGACGAGTTCAGAGACCAGTGTGAAACACCAGCACCACCGACCCCACTCGAGGAAGGTAGCTACTCAATCAACGACCCACGAACTCGCCGTGCATTGAGTGAGGACATGGACGTCCGCTTTGCCACGGTGGGTGCTCTCTATGAGGTCGTGAGTGAGAGTGGACATACCTACGAGATCGACATCGAGAAAGAGACGTGTAGCTGTCCAGATTTCGAGCAGCGCCAGCCAGATGACGGCTGCAAGCATCTTCGGCGTGTCGATCTCGAGATTCGAACCGGGCTCGTTCCGGCTCCGGATGGGACATTCGTTCGATAAGAGGAAGGGACACCTCATTTGAGACAGTTTCTCGCCCCCGGGAGGGATACAGGGGACGCGAACACAGTCCACTGTACAATGCATGGAATCCAGATTCACAGCAATAGCGTCCGGCAGCGCTGAGACGATTCGGTTCCTGAAACGAGGTATCGCCAGATGACTAACCGCGACGAATGACGAATACTGACCTGTACGAGACTCTCCCGTGATCACGCAGGGTACGCTGGCCGGTTCTGTTCAAAGCGGTGTGAGGTCCGCTATGAGTACCTCCAAGCAGACGCTCGAGACGCCGCTCAGGAGGATGTAATCAGAGGATAGGCTAGAACAGAGTGTCAGCGATGACAAGCGGGTTCCTCTCGACGATATTCACGAGTCGGTCCTGGCAGCGTGTCCCATCCCTCTCTTCTACAAATGCACCAGTCAAGCACCGATAGTCCTGAGGTTTATCAAAAAGCCGCACCCAACATCGGCGATGTCTCTCACCGATCGACAAGAGGATCTCCTCGTCGCAGTCGCACTGACCGAGTTCAGTGTTCACTATGAGAACGCTGATCCCGAACTCGCTAAACAGGCGTGGCAGCTTGCAGCGAACCGCCTTGTCGAGTACGACATCGGGCCTGCCGAGGCCATCGATGTACTCGAGATAGGGGAGACGTGAGTTGATGCTCTCCTCGAGAAGACTGTATAAGCGCCCGGTAGGCGGGGTATCAACCGTCGCCGGCGGAGCGGCCAGGTGAAGAAGCAGCCAGCGAGCCAGACACTTTCGTCGTGAAGCCAGTTCGAGATCTCCGAACGCCGTAGCGGCCGGGATTAACCAACATTCTGAACCAATACCGACACAGTGTTGGTTAATACTGGGTCTGGATCCACTCCCTCGCCCCCACCCATCGCCCTACTCCTTGAGTGAGTGAATCCTAGCGTCGGCCAGCTCGAATGGCCGTCGCGACGGGTTTTATCGGGCCGCTACCCCTCGAGAGCGAGTATGGTCGTCGTCGAGGAGGTCACCAAACTGAGCGAGCGCCGCACCCAAACCTCGTCCGAAGCGTTTCCGGACGATGCGCTGGCGTCGATTCGGGCGGCCGTCGAAGCTGTCCCGGCCAGTATTTTCGACGGCTCGACGAAACACACGAAGGTCGGCGGATTCGATGCTACGATCTCCGACGGGCTCTCGCAGTACGAGGGGGATGCCGCTGGCGGCTACAACCCGAACTGCAAGCTCTGGTCGCATCAGGGATTTCACTACAGCGTCGACCTCTACGACGCCGACGCCTGCATCGCCATCGAGGTCGAAAAAAGCGAGCGGAAGAACGTCAGCGACGACCTCCTCAAGTTCCAGAAAGGGTACCGTACCCAGAAGGACGGCCGACCGAAGATCGAGTTCGGCTGTCTGGTGGTGTTGGTGAACTACCTTGACCGGCATAACCTCTACCAGCACAGTCTGACCAAGCTCGACTTCATGAAGGGCGTCCTGTTCATCGACGACATCGCCGTCATCGGCTATCGAGATCCACGACCTGACTGACGCTGTCGCTGCTGACTGTTTATCGGCGCCAGGGGGCGTGCAGCGCGCGACCATGAGTGCTGCGTGACCCATTATGGCTGGTCCCGATCCTCACGACGACACGAGTGCCGATTACGAACAGTTCGAGAAAGAACAGCTCGCCCAGGACCGCGACGCCACCAGCGTCGACACGGCGGACATCGACGACGCGACGGCCCAGCGTCTGGTCAACGATCTCGTCGACGCGGCCGTCGTCACTCCGGTTCCTGACGACCACGTTCTGGTTCACGAGCCGAGCGGCACCACGTTCGACTCATCGACGCAGCTGGCCGTCTTCCACCGTGGCTGGACGGCTGGCCGCAACGCCGACGCGGAGGGCGAGTGATGCAGCAGACGCTCACTGGCTGTGCGTTCTGTGATGCCCGCCCGGTACCGAGACTGGCGAGGCCCACACCTGGGGCCAGGATGAGCGGGTCACCCACCCGATCTGTGTCGACTGCGCGATTCAGACGGAGCTGGAATCCCGGCGCGCGTGATCACGCGTCGCTCGTCGCGCTTGTGGAGTTTTCCCTCGTCGAACTGACGCACGAGCACGGGGAGCAGTCGTCATCACCTCCGGAACGGTTATAAAGTAACCGAGAAAACCGCGTATGCAGTGAGCGCGTTTGCCGTTTCGTTCATCGCTGGGTTAATCCTCGTTGGAGCAGAGCGGGGGTCCGAGTGGGCGCACAGTTGGATCAACGACCTCGACCGGTTGGCAGAATACTCGGTGGACCTCGAGGACGTGGAAACCGAGTTCCAGCGAGCACTCGAAACCCAGCTCATCGACCGGGTCGACGACGAACGAGCCGAGCCGCTGACGAATGCGCTCGAGCCGTGGGACTCGTTCGTCCACGACCTGTACGGATTAGAGACTGCCGTCACGGAGCCCGACGAGTTGGCTTCCGCCGAGCATGAGTGGATGACGACCCAGACGGAAAGGGAAGCGATCGAAGCAATCTTGGACACTTGGGTTGCGAGGGTCGACTCACAGATAACCGAGCCGGTGCCAAGGAAGCATATGCGCTCCGCCTTGGTCGACGCGTACCGGACGGCGATGCGAGAGTACGAGACCGCGGTGGCCGGGACCGACCTCGCCGACGAAGCCCTCCTTGCGTCCGTTCGGGACCTACGCGAGCGACTCGCGTCGCTCCCCAATGATCGAGCCGGACTGAACGTCTACAAGTCCTTGAGCGAGTTTGAGCGCGTGACGGCACTGTTCGACACCCGACCGGAGTACGTCCCTATGCCGGCCGTTCGTGAGTCGGAACCCCCGCGTCGGGAGCGCTTGCCCGATCGCGTTGCGGACGCTCGGGCGGAACTGCTTCGGTTACTCGAAGGGGGGACGGACGTGGTCACCGTCTCGGGCGACGGTGGAGCTGGCAAGAGCAGGCTCCTCGCTGCCACGGGTCAGATGCTCGACGCTCAGTCGGACTGCGAGGTGTTCTTCGTAAACACGCCGGAACCTGAGCCACTCCCCGCCGACCGGGACGTCGTCCTGTTTATTGACGACGCTGGCCGACTCGACATGGACTACTTCATCCGGCAGGCCGTCGAGGAGCACCGCGACGAGTCGACGCGTGACGTTGACGTGCAGGTCGTCGCCGCGACCCGCTCTGCCTACGAGAGATCTGTCTCCCGGTTCGTCGATGGACTCGGATCCGTGACCACCCGCACACTCTGGGTGAACCCGCCGACCGAGCGATCGCTTGTCCAACTCCTAGAGCCGTACGACACCGACGAGGAGATCGCCGCCCAGATCGTCCAGCAAGCCGACGGTAACCCCTTCTTCGTGCTCCTGCTCGCGAAACTCGCCGCCGACACCGAAGCCGACCCTCTGACCCTGGAGCGGGCGTTGTCCAACGTCGTGGGCGAGATGACGAGTACCGAGGGAGACTTACAACGCGTCGCGGAGGTCGATCCAGCACAGGTCGTTGAACGACTACTCAAGTGGATTGCGGTCCACTACGAGTACGTTGAACCGTCCGATGAGAGCCTCCTCACGGACGACCTACCGGCTCTCGATAGCGGGCTGGCTCGTCGCGATCAACTGGATTCACTCACCGACGCTGGGTATCTCGATCGGAAGGGTAAGGCGACAGATCCCGAGTTTACGTACACCCACCGGTACGACGTGGTCGCCGATTTCCTCCGGATCAAGGTGCTCGATGCACAGCAATTTCGGACGTACGCTCGCTCCGACACTGTCCAGCGGAAGGCGACCGAAGTCGCGCGCGGCATCGCCGACCTCGAATCAAGCCCGTTGCTGGACCTCTACCCTGAGGTTCGAGAGACGATCCACGCGGTCTCAGGGCAACTAGCGAGCGAGATCGCAAATGCCGACCTCCCGCTTAATACCATTTTGGATGCCGAACGGTACCTAATGGCCGTCGCTCCGTCGGCAGTACCCATTGCAGAACTTCGTGCCAAGGTAGTCGGCGGACTACGGAGCGATTCGCTTGGGGACCACGCGTTCCGGTTCGCCGGGCGGCTCCTTCACGAGGTCGGCGACGGAGTCTCCGTCGACGAGGCGACCGAGTGGGTGACGCATATGGGCATCCTCGCCGACGAGGGAGAACTTTCCACCGCCGAGTACGGACAGGTTCTCTCCCATGCGGTTCGTAACTACGGTGCCATAGGTGCGCTAGAGGCCGTCGACGACGTTGTTGCGACGATCCAGAACTTGCCACGCGAGAATACGTCTCCAGAGTTCGCGGTCGCACTGGGAAACGCGGCTAACATCTACGCTCGAGCTAGGGCCTTCGATCGGGTGGAGACGACGCTTGCAGAACTACGAGTACTCGACGATCACTACCACGACGACAAGACATGCGACGCGCTCGCGATGGGGTTGATGAACGCTGCCGGCGGCTACGGCGCGGTTGGCGAGTTCGAACAGGTCGAGCGAATTCGCTCTGAAGTCGATACACTCTATCGGGCTCGACCGGAGACCGATACCGCGAGATACTATGGCATGCTGTTAGCTAACGCCATTGCCGACTACGGCAACCGCGACCAATTCGACTCCGTCACGCGGTATCGTTCGGAGCTTGATTCGTTGGCGGAGTCCGAGTCCACGCCAGCCCTTCGCCGGGAGTATGCAATCGGGCTGTACAACGCGGTCTCGCACTATGCTCGAGACGAGAACTTCGAGCAGGCTACTGAGGTGGTGTCCGAACTCGAGGACCTGTATGCCTCGTCGGACGAGGCTACCGTCCGCGACGAGTTGGCGGACGCACTCGCGGAGCTCACGGCCTACGTGGGCACAGATCACCGTACGAGAGCCGAGCACGTATGTTCCAAGCTCCAAGAGCTGTACGACGCGACGTCGGATGGAGCCGTTGCCGAGGCGACAGCCAAGGCGATAGCCAACACGATTGAAGTGTATCGCCGCACTGAACAGTGGGACAACCTCAACGCGGCACTCGACGACGTCCGGAGACTCTATGGCGACTTCCCAAATACGGAGATTGCGCGCATACTCTCGCGGGCCCTGCTGGCCGCGATTGCGAGCTACGCAAAGACGACCGAATGGGAACAAGTCGACGAGACACTCACCGAACTCGACGACTTGCACACCTCACACCCGACGGAGTCGGTCCGTGAGGATCTGGTTGGGGGACTCTTGTATGCAACCGAAGCGAGCCTCAAGGCCGGCTGCGTGGACGAGGTCGACGACTACCTCTCTGATCTGCGGGCACTCGGGGAGGCTCACGGCGACCTCTCGACGCTGGTGGGCTCCGACAGGTTTCAGGGATCGATGCGTGAGCTTGTTGCCGCCTCGCTCCGGGTTGATCCCAACACTACGGCTGCCGTCCTCAACCTCTTGCCGGAGGTTTGCGACGGTTCGGCACTGATTGCGACCCGGACCGAGTGCGAACGTGCCGTCTACGAGGCGGTCGAGCACGACGAAATCAGTACGGCAACGTACCGACGGCTTCTCGATTATCTCTGAGGGGTAGGCGCATGTCGGTTCTAGATACAGGTAGCCAAATCTTTGGGGTGTCATCACTGGAGCCATAGAAGAGACAGCACATTTCTTTAAACAATACAGCTGTGAATCCAATTATAACTAAACCTTCTAACAGTGGAGCATGGTTCGAGATAACGATTGTCGAATTCGTTGCTAAATAGAGGGTCTGTATACATATTGGGCTCACTACCCGGTCATTTCCACATCTTCAACGGCCCGCCCCGCTCGCCACTGCGACTTCTGGTGAGCAAAGCTCACCGATGTCCCGCTTTTTTGTTCGCGGGCCTCCCGCGTCGCTCAGGCCCAACCATTCCGGGGGTCTTCGACACAATCACGGCCCTTCCTCGGTTTTGGATAGTACTCGGCCACGTTGAAGGCCCGTTGCAACTGTGCGCCCACTGTAGTCCGGGTGGCCTCGCGACGTACTGGACGCGCGACCTCGAGGAGCATCTCGTCGCGACGCCGGCAGAGTGACCCCAACACTCTTTACTGATTCGCTGTAAACTGTAATCAAGAACGAATCGTGTCACGCACTTCAAATCGCGCCGACGGCGACATCGTCCAAGACTTCCTCTCGGTCGCAGACCTCCTCGAGGAGCCACAGCTTGCCCAGCTGTACGCGTACCTCGCCCGGGAGGGGGAGGCGACCGTCCAGGACGTGATGGACGACCTCGAACTCGCCCAGGGAACGGCTTACAGCTACGTCAACCGGCTCGTCGACGCCGGCGTCGTCGACGTCACCGACGACGAACAGCCGCGCCGGTACGCCGCCCGAGAGATCGACCTGACCGTGACGACGGCCGCCGGCGACCGCGAGTACACGATCACGCCGGCGCTGATCGACGCCGTCGGCCGCCGCGAGACGGACGCCGACATCGACACCTACATCGACCGACATGGCGTCGCCGGCCTCGCGACCGCGCTCACCTACGCTATCGCCCGCGAACGCGGTGAGGTGACCCACCGGCTGATGGCGGAGGACCTCGACATCTCGCCACTGGCGGCGGAGATGATCTTGCAGGCGCTCCGGCCCGTCGTCCACGAACATTACGAAATCGAGGAGGCCGGGGCAGGGGTCGAGGAGTTGGCCATCGACGGCGACGGTGCTGACGACGCGTGAGCCGGCTCCACATCGCTGACACCGGCCTGTTCGTCGCGATGGGGCAACCGTCGAACAGTCGGTATCAGGCCGTCCGGGGGTTCGCTCGCCGGAACGACGTCACCTTCGTCCTGCCCGAACGGGTGTACGAGGAGCTAACCGTCGACGACCCCGACGTCGAGGCGCCACCTATCGACGCTGCTATCGACGAGGGCTGGGCGACGGTTGCGGCGCCGCTCGAGTTCTCCGAACCGGTTGTCTCGCGGGTGATGGACGGGGTCCAGCGGTACATCGCGAACGCCGACGACCGCCCTGCCGACGAGGTCGAGCGTGCCGACGCCGCCCTCGCTGCGCTAGCCGCCCAGCATCTCAGCGCGGGGACGGCGACCGATGTGTACATCTACACGACCGACATCGCGGCCGGCGAAGGCGCCGAAACCGTACTCGCAAGTGAGGGGTACGGTGACTCGGTGACGTTCGTGAACGGCTTCCGGTTCATCGAGGACCTGATTGCCGGTGACAGCTGACGCTATTCGGGGACGAGGTCACGAGCGTCGAGGTCACCGGCGAGATACTGCTCTCCCGTTCGCGTAATATCGTAGACCCCGTTGCCAAGGTGGACGAGGAGGCCGTATTTGACCAGCGTCTTGCAGCGGGCATTGATGTGTTGACGGGAGAAGCGCACGCGATCGCTGTCCGCCATCTCCTTCGGGGTATCGGGACCGGCTTCAGAGAGATGCTCCAGAATGCGGTCATCGGCGCGAGACATCCAGTCGGCGTCAAAGCGCATAATCGCTTGTGGTTGCGCCGACGCTTTCCCGAACGCGCTAAGTCAAGTAGCAAATCGGTGCGCTCCTGTAGTTGACTCTTAACCTTTTACAAGCCTGCAACTCTTAGCCCCGAGCGTTCAGATGCACTCTTCTCCATCGGACAGTTCGGATGATTCTAGGGACCTCCTCGTGGAGATCATCGAGACACTGGAGACGTGTGGACTCGAGGACGATTCCTACCAGCTCCACGATTACGTCGACCCCGATGCGCTCGAACAGGTGATCGCCTCCGCCGATGAGAACATCACCGTTCAGTTTACTGTCGATGAGATCCCGCTCGAAGTATCACCGGACGGTGTGGACGTCATCGTCGAGGACGAGTCCCAGTCCGTCGGCGAATAACGACGTGCGGGTCCGAGATAGGGATCATTCCTGAGAGCCCTATTCCTGAGAGCCCTCGACCGCTCGACGTCCCGCGACCGCCGCTGCGCGCCTCGTGCCTGCGGTGCTTGCGGGGTCGGGGGACGGCCGAGACGGTCTCGCCCTTTCTGAGTCCGCCAGGTCGGTAGCTGACGCACCGAGCGACGTGGCCAGCTCGACAGATGTGTACGTACCGGCCCGCCCCGCTCGCCGCTGCCGCCCTCCGCGTCGCTCGCGACCGACCATTCCGGGCGTGCGGGCGCTCTCCGCACCGCCCGCGCCCGTTCCGGGCTAAAATGAATCTGGTCTCGACGCCAGCGGGTAAGCGCGAGGGGTTGCGCGGCGTGGCTGCTCACCCCGACTGGGAGAGCTCTGGTTGAGGCACCAAAGAACTGTTCAGGGGGTGGTTATTTTCGTCGCAGAAATCGACGAATCTGCTGGTAAGTAGATATGCTAACCGATTGATCTGACCAATACTGAATTATGCACTTTCGGCGATTTCATAGAGACCGTGGGCGAACTGCCTCATTCCATAGTATGCGCTAATCAGCCAAACGAGAACCAGCGGAACAGCCACGAGCAACGTTGTATCGGAAAAAGCGTAGAATACTGCAACGACGATAAGGCTTCCAATTGAGAGAATAGTAAGGCCGGTAAGACCGTATAATGCGGCTTGAGAAACGGTGTCGTCCCGAGACATGATTGCGAACTAGATTGGCTATGTAATAAATGTGTCCTCTGTACTTACCGATTCAAGCCAAGTCTAACAGCTGTTCTACGAAACCTCGTTCTGACTGCGTAGTGCGGTGGTGTTTTTGAGCGCCTGCGAAGGGTGCAGGCGCGTTCGGTCGTGCCTGCACAGCATAGGTGATTCGAGATGCGATACCACCACCAGCGACAGGTATACCGACAGACGGAGGCGCGATGAACGATGCCGGTTGACCTCAGCGAGATCGAGGCAGCCGAAGTCGAACTGGAACAGTGGTTGGTCGAACAGACCGAGAACGGCGTCCCGGAGATCGTCCTCGTAGGGCTCCTTCGGGACTACGCGGACGACATCGAACATCTCGGCTATGTGCCCCGAATGTGGGGTGAGTCAGAGCAATGAGACGAACCAACACCTTCGAAGTCGTTCCTCAGTCGGAACAAGACGGGGCCGTCCTTCGACGCCTCCTCGAAGCATCAGCGAGCCTCTGGAACCAGTTGACGTATGTGCGCCGGCAGCAGTTCTTCGCCGGCGGGAGCGTCTGGGAGTGTGAGAACTACTACGACGAATACGTCGACGTGTTAGGGTCGGCGACGACCCAGCAGGTCACCCGCGTCAACGACGCCGCTTGGCGGTCGTTCTTCGAAATGGTTGAGGAGGCCGACCAGGAGGTCAGTCCGCCCGGCTACTGGGGGAACCAAGCCGACGGGCGCGACCTGCGGACCTACATCCGCAACGACGCCTACACGATCAACTGGGGCGAGCGCTCCCGGCTCGAAGTGCCCATCGGCAGCCAGCTCAAAGACGAGTACGGCTTCGGGCGGGCCGAACGGCTCCGGGTTGCCGTCCGCGGGGAGCCACACTGGCAGGGCGAGCAGGGCCGGCTCCACCTCACCTACGACGACGTCGACCAGACGTATCGCGCCCATCAACCAGTGACAGTCCCTGAGAGCAAGCCGGCGACGCCGGCGGGGACGGACGTCGCCGCACTCGATATCGGCGCGAACGTCCTCGTGGCGTGTACGACGACGGCCGGTGAACAGTACTGGTACAGCGGTCAGGAGCCGTTTCGGCAGTTCCGTGAGACGACCCAGCGCATCGCCGACGCCAAAGCCAAGCTGCCGGATGGACAGCAGACCAGCAATCGAATCCAGCGGCTCCATCGGAAGCGGTCCCGCCGGCGCGACCACGCCGTGAACGCGCTCCTTCGTGATCTGGTCGAGCGACTCCACGATGACGGCGTCGAAACCATCTACCACGGCGATCTCACCGGCGTTCTCGGCGAGTACTGGTCCGTCGAGGCGAACCTCAAAGCGCGTACCTTCTGGGCGCATCGGCAGTGTCTCGACCAGCTCGCGAACGTCTGTGAGGAGTACGGCATCGAGGTGGCTTCACTCTCCGAGGCGTGGACCTCCCAGACGTGTCCGGAGTGTGGCGAACGCGAGCGGACGCGCCGACATCGCGAGACCCTGCGGTGTCCGTGTGGCTTCGAGGGGCACGCCGACCTCGTCGCGTCGCGGACGCTGGTCGAACAGGCGACGAACACCGCGGTCAGGCCGACGGCACGGCCCGTGCGGTTCCAGTGGGACGACCACCAGTGGTTCCCCGTCGAGGAAGCCACGGTGGCTCCCAACGAATAGCGCACAGACCCGTAAGGTGCCGCCGTGGTGTCGCCGTGCCACCAGTGAGCGGACGCTCCGTGTACGCGGAGTGGATGTCGATCCGCTGGTCGCTCGCTTTTCCAACTGCTAGCGCTTTCAGTAATGCTCTAACTGTTGTCGGTGGAATGGGGGGTTATGTGGGTAGAGCGTGTCATAGAATCCAACTCATAGCTTGAGCATCTCACGTCCTGGATCGTGTCCTCGCTCGTAGTTGGTGATTGCAATGACGATCCGAAGACATAGCGCAACGAACACTTCTGTTCGTGCGTGGACGCGGCCTCGGGCGCGGACGTGCCCGAGGCCGCAGTCCTTGACTGCGTCGTTGGTTCGTTCGATTCCTGTCCGGTTGTTGAACGTCTCGTCCAAGATGGATCGTTTCAGCTGAACGTCCTCGCTGTGTTCCTCAATGCGGTCTTCGACCCTGTACTCGATGTCTTTCGGGTCGTCAGTGTTTCGCGGGTTGTACGGAGCGATTGGCACGACTCCTGCGGTCAGCAGGTAGTCGTGCCAATCGAGGATGTCGTAGGCGCTGTCTCCAAGCATCCAGATCGGTGTATCGACGGCGAGCGCGTCACCCGTGACGCGCATCGCCGTCTCTTGGTCTGCTTGTTTGGCCTGTGTGAACTCCGCTGCTATCGGGATCTTTGCACCGGTTGAAACGATCGTACAGCCGAAGCCGTAGTAGTACTCTTCGGCTGTTGGATCGTAGTTCCATGAGGCAGCGTCGTTGTACTGGATCGCCTCGATGTGCGTCGAATCGATAGAGTACGTCGAGTCGAGCAGGCCGCGGACGGCGGCCTGCTCGACGAGCCTGTCGAAGACATCGTTGATAATGTGTTCGAGATCAGTGAGAAACCGGTCAATGGTGTCTCTCGATGGCGGTTTGTCGAGTCCGCAGTAGTACCAGACAAGGCCGTGCTGGAGTTCTCGCGTGACTGGGCGTGTTCCGTAGATGTTCTTGTAGTAGCAATGGAGAAAGGCGCGAAAGAGATCAGGTGGCTGGTGAACTCGTGTTCGCCCCCGGCGAGCGGGGGCGAACACGTCGTACTCCAGTAGAAACTCGAACTCAAGATACTCAAACAGCGGAACTGTTTCCGTAGCCGCTGCATTCAAAAACTCATCGACCGAAGCAACGTCTTGCAGGGTCGCGGTTGTGCTGGACACACTTTCCGCACCCTGCTGCTTCGTACGTGACGCTTTCTATGACACGCTCACGTATTTGTAACTTTCTTTCTCGTGATATAATATCCCAGATCACGGTGAGGATAGCATGGTCTATTAATAATAGAATATGATATATACTGTCGATCAGATACGGAGAGGGAAACATCTATTAGGCTGTTTCATAATCTTCCGTTATATGTCTGCCGAGCCAATCACGACCTTCGAGTCGTCCCTCGACGAGGTCGGGGTCGAACTCGTTCGGACGACGTCCGATCAGTTCGAGTCAACGCTTCCTCCGCTTCTCGACGCTCCCGCGGTCGGCACTCCGCTTCCGTTCGAGAACGTCTCCCTGCCGGACACCGTGGCGACCGATCCGACGGTGCAGGAACTCGAGGCCGCGGAAACCGGCGTCACCGCTGCCGGATACGGCATCGCCGACTACGGATCCGTAATCGTCCAGGGTGGGCCCGACGGCGAGGAGCCGGTCAGCCTCTACGCCGACGAACACGTCGCCGTCGTCGCCGCTAGCGATGTCCTCCCGGACATGGACGCGACGTTCGATCGGCTCGCCGAGGACGTCCGTAGCGGTGCCGGGCAAGCCGTCATCGCGACCGGACCGAGCGCCACCGCGGACATGGGCGCGCTCGTGAAGGGGGCTCACGGCCCGATGGAGGTCACTGTCGTTCTCCTGGAGGACAGATAGATGAGCGTCGATGACCGGCAGCGGAAAGCCGAACGCATCCGCCACCTCCTCGACACCGAGGGCGACAGCGTCCACGAGAACACGCAGGTCTTCAACGACGGTCGCTACGAGTCCACCGCGGATCTGGAGGACTACGAGGGCCTCAAAGACGAGGCCCGTGCGATCAAGGAGGACGCCATCGAGCGCCTCCCCGAACTCATCGATCAGGTTACCGAGGCGGTCGAAGCCAACGGCGGCACCGTCTACATCGCTGACGACGCCGCCGACGCGAACCGATACATTACGGAGGTCGCCGACGGTCGCAACGTCGTGAAGTCGAAGTCGATGACCAGCGAGGAGATGGAGGTAAACGAGTCCCTCGAAGCCAGCGGCGCGGACGTCTGGGAGACCGACCTCGCCGAGTTCGTCCTGCAGGTCGCCGACGAGGCGCCCTCACACATCGTCGCCCCGGCGATCCACAAGTCCCGCGAGGAGATCGCTGAGCTGTTCAACGAGGTGTTCGAGCCGGAGGAGCCCCTCGAAACTGCCGAGGAGCTGACGCAGTTCGCCCGCGAGTATCTCGGGGAGAAAATCCTGGACGCCGAAGTCGGTATGACGGGCGCGAACTTCGTCACGGCGGACACCGGCACGCTCGCGTTAGTCACGAGCGAGGGCAACGCCCGCAAGTGCGTGCAGGCGACGGACACTCACGTTGCGGTCGCGGGCGTCGAAAAGATCATCCCGACCATCGAGGACCTCCAGCCGTTCGTCGAACTCATCGGCCGGTCGGGAACCGGACAGGACATTACCTCCTACGTCTCGCTTTTCACCCCGCCCGGCGACTCACCGACCTTTGGCGAGGGTGACGAACTTGGTCCCGGCGATGACCGCGAGTTCCACCTCGTGCTCATCGACAACGGTCGGATGGAGATGCGCGAGGACGACCAGCTCCGGGAGACGCTGTACTGCATTCGGTGTTCGGCGTGCGCGAACTCCTGTGCGAACTTCCAGCACGTCGGCGGCCACGCGTTCGGCGGCGAGACGTACTCCGGCGGCATCGCCACCGGCTGGGAGGCCGGCGTCCACGGACAGGACAGCGCCGCGGAATTCAACGACCTCTGTACTGGTTGTAGTCGGTGTGTGAATCAGTGTCCGGTGAAGATCGACATCCCCTGGATAAACACCGTCGTCCGCGACCGCATCAACCGTGGGAAGGACGGCGACCTCGACTTCCTCGTCGAGGGGCTCACCCCGGACGAGGAACCCGGCGGCGTCGACCCGCAGAAGCGCTTGTTCGGAAACTTCGACACGCTGGCGAAGCTCGGGTCGGCGTTCGCGCCACTTTCGAACTGGGTCGCACAAACCGGCACCGCCCGATCCCTGATGGAGCGAACCCTCGGTATCGATAGCCGCCGCGAGCTCCCGGAGTTCGAGCGCGAATCCCTCGTCGAGTGGTTCGAGGACCGTGGGTCGCGGGTGGACCCCGACGAGGCGCGCCGGCAGGTCGCGATCTATCCCGACGCGTACACGAACTACGTGCGCACCGAGCGCGGTAAAGCTGCCATCCGCGTCCTCGAAGCCCTGGACGTCCACGTCGACGTCCCGGCCGCCGGGGAGAGCGGACGCGCACCGCTCTCACAGGGAATGGTGACGACCGCCCAGGGCAACGCCGAAGCCGTCTACGACGCGCTTGCCCCCGCCGTCGCGGCAGGCCACGACGTCGTGGTCATAGAGCCCTCGGACCTCGCGATATTCCATCGGGAGTACGAACGGCTCCTCCCCGAGGACGACCACGCTGCGCTGAAGAACAACAGCTACGAGATCATGGAGTACGTCTACGGCTTGCTCGAGAACGGCGCGGACGTCGACGCACTTCCCGGCGGCGACGACGATCAGATCGCCTATCATAGCCACTGCCAGCAGCGCACGCTCGATCTGGAGCCCTACACGGTTGCGGTCCTCGAGGACTGCGGGTTCGACGTCACGACCTCGGACGTGGAGTGTTGCGGGATGGCCGGGAGCTTCGGCTACAAGTCCGAGTACTACGAGCTCAGCGTAGACGTCGGCGAGGAACTCGTCGACCAGTTCACGACGGAGGAGAATGCGGACCGCACCGTCGTGGCCAGCGGCACCTCGTGTCTCGAACAACTCGACGCACTGCTCACGCGTCGGCCTGCACACCCCGTACGGCTACTCGACACGCAGTGACGAGCCGAGAGCGGAGAGACCACAACGGGTCGTTCCTGGAGGGACTCCGTGGATGGCGGGTTCCGGGAGCGGGCATACGCTATCGGGGGTATCCGCCGTAATTGTGCGAAGAGAGTTCGTTTCGCACCCGCCGCAAAGCTGTGCGGGTTCGACGGTCTGATATAGGTAGTCACGACACTGCGGGTATGAGCCGGTTCACTACAACGATCGACGTTCGGTTCCGGGACATCGACGCGATGGGGCATGTGAACAATGCGGTGTACGCGACGTATCTCGAACAGGCGAGAGTCGAATACTTCGCCGAGGTACTCGGGCGGTCACTCGATACTACCGCGTCGGTCCTCGCATCGCTCTCGATCGACTACCGGGCGCCCGTCGAACTCGACCAGGGGTCGGTTACCGTCGCGGTCGACGTGCCGGAACTCGGCACCTCGAGTATCCCGATGGAGTACGAGATCCGAACGGAGGAGGAGATCGCGGCGACGGCGGACACCGTTCAGGTGCTGTACGATGCCGAAAACGAGGAATCGCGGCCGATCCCGTCCGACTGGCGGGGGACGATCGAATCGTATCACGACCTGTAACCGCCGAGGCTGCGAAGCCCGACGTCGACTCCTCCTGCCGTGTGTCAGTCCCCGTCCTCGGTCTCGATGGCTGGGTCGTGCCGCCGGAACCAGTCAGTCAGTTCCTCGACGCGATGGGTCGCACGCGACGGATCCCCGATGTTGTGGTGTTCGTCCTCGTAAATAACCAGCCGCGCGGGGACGTCCTGTTTTTTCACGCTGACGTAGAGCTGCTCGGCCTGGGACGGCGGGCAGCGCCAGTCCTCGCCGCCGGCAGTGACGAGGAGCGGGGTGTCGATGTCGCCGGCGCGCGTGAGCGAGGAAATTTCGCGGTACGTCTCGACGTTTTCCCACGGCATGCCGAACTCCCAATCGTGCCAATTGTGATTATCATCGGTACCAAATGTCGAGTAGAAATCATAAATGCCGTGTTCGGGCGCCGCGTCGGGGTCCTCGCGGTCGAAGCCGGGCGGCAGGTAGACGATGGCCTCGACCTCGCGGCCGTCCTCGTTCTCGAAGGTGACGCGCTCGGTCATCGGGTGCTCGTACTCGGTGAGGAACGATTCGTTGAGCAGCGACACGCGGGTGAGGTCCTCCTCCTCGCCGGTTTCGAGGTCGTCGGTGGCGACGGTGTAGACGTCCGATCCGCCCTTGGGACTCGCGAGCGTGCAGGTGACGGTGCCGCCGGCCAGGTCGAATCGCCCGAGGTCACGGTCGCGGCCCTGCGAGTCGAACACGCGCGTCGGGGCGTCCTCGTCGGGGTCGAGCTCGACGAGACGGGTCCTGCCCTGATCGGCAAACGGGCAGACGATCGTGTCGTCGTCCTGCCAGCGCGGCGCGCCGAAGCGAGCGACCGTGCGATCCAGCGACGCGGAGACCGAATACGGGATCGCCGTCTCGTCGTCAGGCGCGACGTACACTTCGGTCGGCTGGTACCAGTTCGTCGGGTTGCCCGCGGCAAAGGCCAGCCGGTCGCCGTCGGGCGACCAGACCGGGTCCGAGCAGCGTTGCTCGCCGACGGTGACCGTCCGTCGCTCGGAGCCGTCGGGCGCGATGGTGAACACGTCGACGACGAGCGTATCGTCGGGGTCGTCGGCGTCGACGTCGGGAGAGTTCACGTCGACGGAGACGTACGCGATACGCTCACCCGGGCCCCACGCGGGCTGGAGCCCCATCAGGGGTTCCGAGGAGCCGGCGCCGTAGGCGTCGTCGAGCCGCCTGCGCTCGCCGGTCGCGACGTCGACGACGAACAGGTACGTCGTCACCGTGTCGGTGAAGCCGACGCCGTCGAACTTGTGCTGGAGGCGTTCGGTCTCGATCGGGCCGCCCTCCTCCCGTTGCTCCAGGTACTCCTGTTCCGCCTCGGTCGGATCCCGGGCGGAGACGACGATGCGGTCGCCGTCGGGCCCCCAGTCGAACTCCCGCACGCCCTCGTCGAAGTCGGTGACCTGTTCAGCGTCGCCGCCCAGCGACAGGTCGAAGCACCACACCTGCGTTTCGAGTCCCTCGTCCCCATCGTCCCCGCCAGTTCCGTCGTCGGAGCTGGCCTCCTCCTCGTCCGCAGCGTCGTCCTCGCGTCCCTGGCGACGGGCGTAATCGGTCTCGCGCGACGCGAGGAACGCGAGGCGGTCCCCCTGCGGCCCCCATTTCGGTGACTGCGCCTCCGAAACGCGCGTGAGTCGGTGCGGCTCGCGAGAGCCGTCGGCCGGGGCGACGTACAGCGTGCTGTGGCGCTCGTCGTCGGCTTCGTCGAACTCGTCGGCGACGAACGCGACCCGGTCGCCATCCGGGGCCACGGCGACGTCATTCGGCAGCTGGAGGTCGTAGTGGGTCTCGAGCGGTATCTCGTCCGGCATGGGGTCGCGTACCGAGCGCGGGGATTTGGTGTTCACTCCTAGGAACCAGGACAACGTGACAGCCATTCTTCTCACCGAACCGTTCGAATGTTTGGATCACCTCGTATCTTCGAGGAACACCGCGTCAAACTGTTGCGTTTTGGCGTTAGTGAGTACTTCTCGATACGCCGACGCTTGTTCGAAAGACGGTTGTACGCTCGCGCTAAGTGTGGTCTTGCCTTGGTCCAGTTGTTCGATTCGTATTCCCTCGAGCGCTTGATTCCATTTCTCGATTCAAGCGCGTTCTACTTGCTCGTCTACCGGAACGCTTGGCTGTCTGCGTCGTGAATGAACTTCGTGATACCGAGGTTAATCCCGACGGTGTCTTTCACGTCGGTGTCTTCGGCGGTAGATTTCTCGGGTGGTCCACATCATAGTCAACGATGATACGAACTGTCTAGTCACCGATTTTCTACTTTTTCAGAATGACTTCTTTGATTGTGGCGTCGTCTGGAAGTTGCCGGTGAAAATTTTCAGCCGGTGTTCTTCATGCCGGCGGCGATTCCTTTGACCGTCAGGCGGAGTGTGCGTTCTGCCTGATTGGTACGGTGGCTTTGGTTGAGAAGGTCAATCTGGAGGTAGTTGAGTGGGTCAACATAGGGATTGCGGCGGTTGAGGCTCTCTCGGAGCCACGGGCGGTCGACGAGGTCGTCGCGCTGGGTGGTGGCGAGGACGTGGCCGCTCGCATTCTCGTACTCGGCCTGGATGCGTGGGAAGAATTCCTCGCGGAGGTCGTCTTCAGCGAGGTTAGCGTACTCGCTGGCGATCTCCATCTCGGTGCGGGCAAGGCTGAGCGCGGCGTTGTCGAGGGTAGTCTGGAAGACAGGCCACCCCTCGTACATCTCGCGGAGTACTTGGAGGTCGCCGCCTTTGTCGAGGTAGGTCTGGATGCCAGTGCCGAGGCCATACCAGCCGGGAATGATGCAGCGGGACTGGGTCCAGGAAAACACCCAGGGGATAGCGCGGAGGTCCTCAACGCTGCGCTCTCCGCTTCGGGAGGCGGGGCGGGAGCCGAGGTTGAGCTGTTCGATGACGGTGATTGGGGTGGCTTGCTCGAAGTAGGAGACGAATCCCTCGGTTTCGAGGAGGTCGCGGTAGGCATCGCGGGCGGCTTCGGCCATGATGTCCATGGCGTCCTCCCAGTGGCCAGGGAGACGGTCATCTGGCTGGGTGACAGCGGCGTGCCGGGAGCGGACCTGGGCGTTGAGCATCTGTTCGAGTTCGCGCTCAGCGATGCGCGGATTCCCATATGTTTCGGCGATGGCTTCGCCCTGTTGGGTGAACTTGACCTCGCCGGAGACGGTCTCTTTGGGGAGGGCAAGGAGGGCTTCGTTCATGGGGCCGCCACCACGGGAGATGGAGCCGCCGCGGCCGTGGAAGAAGCGGAGACCAACCCCATAGTCGTCGGTGATCTGGGCGAGGCGACGCTGGGCGCGGTCGAACTCCCAGTTCGCGGCGAGGAAGCCGTTCTCCTTGTTGGAGTCCGAGTATCCGAGCATGACCTCTTGGACGCCGTCGCGGGCTTGGAGGCTCTGGGTATAGGCGTCGTTCTCGAAAAGTGTGCCCATGATGCGGCGGGCGCCGGAGAGTGCGGATTCGGTCTCAAGGAGGGGGACGATGTCGATACCGGCGTGGTCGGGGAGGCAGGTGACGCCAGCCTGGTCGGCGAGGAAAAGGACTTCGAGGACGTGGCTGGGTTCCTCGGTCATGCTGATGGCGTACATGTCAATGGCCTCGGGGCCGTACTCGCGCTGCCAGTTCTCGAGGGCGTCAAAGCGGCGAAATACGCGGCTCGCGTCGTCGTCGAGCCCCTCGGTATCGGTGAGGTCGAGGACGGGTTGGTCCTGGAGGATGGCCTCCGTGAGGAACTCCACGCGCTCACCCTCGTTCATCCCGGTGTAGTCGATGTTCTTCTGAGAGAGGGCCTGTTCGAGGGCGCCGGTGTGCATCTGCTGGTGGTCGCGGAGGTCGAGGGCGGCGAGGTGGAAGCCAAAGGTCTCGACCTGCCGAATGAGTGGGTCGACGTACTCCGTGGCGACGTCGTCGAGGCTGGTGTTCCGGAGTGCCTCGGTGAGGCGTTCGAGTTCGCCGTGGAAGGCCGCCGAATCCTCGTAGCCTCCGGGTCGGACGTCGTCGACGCGGGAGACGCGTTCGAGCATGACGGCGACCTTCTGGCGGAAGGGTTCGTCGGGGTAGCGTTCGTTCGCGCGTTCGACGACGCCGGGGACAGCATGGGCGTCGGTTTGGAGGGATTCGGGGAGGCCGTTGACATCAACGCGGGTGGCGTCCTGGCTGAGGACGCCGGCGATGTCGGCGAGGGCCTCCTGATAGCGCTCAAGGACGAGTCGGCGCTGGCGGCCGAGGGTCTTCTCGGTGACTTCGGGAGTGACGTAGGGGTTGCCATCGCGGTCGCTGCCAGCCCAGGATCGGAAGTCAAGGATCTGGGGAACCTCGGGTGGATCGTCGTACTCGGCCTCGAGTGCGTCTTCGAGTTCCTCGTAGACCTGGGGAACGACGTCGAAGATGACGTTAGCGAGATACCAGTGGACATTTCGGGATTCATCAAACGGTTCCGGCCGTCGTTCGCGGACTTGGCGGGTCGTCCACAGGCTCTCGACGAGGGCGTCGAGGCGCTCGAGTTTGACTTTGCGTTCTTGGTCGGTGAGGCGACGTTCGTCGAGTTCCTTGATGAGGTCGCTGACGCGCTGGAGGGAGGCCTTCACGGTCTTGCGACGTGCCTCGGTGGGATGCGCGGTGAAGGTCGGTTTGACGCGAACGTCCTCCAGGACGCGGGCGACGGTTTCGGGTGGTGCGCCCTCGTTGGCGAGGGTTTCGACGGCTGCGCGGAGACTGTCCCCAAGGCTCCCCTCGTGTTCGCCGCGGCGCAGGGCTCGGATGCGTTCGCGTTCTTCGGCGAGATTGATGAGTTCGAAGTAGTTCGTGAACGCGCGGGCAATGTCCGTGTTGACGTCTTCTGGGTTCTGTCTGAGTGATCGCTCGAGTGGTCGTCGGTCCGGTGCGTCACCGCTACGATAGTCGATGGCGGCGGTACGGGCTGTTTCGACGGCTTCGAACGAGATATCCGATGCGTGGCCGGCGATGACATCCCCGAGAGTCTCACCGAGTTCGCGGACGTCCTGCCGCACGCTCCGACCATGTAACTCCATGCAGTCAACCCGTAATTCCATCCTAATGGATGTTTGGTTGTAGCACCGCCAGATCAACTAGATTGTGGCTCACAGCTTTCGCCGCTCTTCACCGTCGTGTTAAGGAAGAGGCGGTCAGAGTCTCAGATTCCTATGACCGAAACCGACCGCCTCAGCGAGTGTCCCGAGTGGATTAACTTTGGTTTTGTGGAGCGAGAGCGGACACCCCGCGAGATCATTGAAACGGGTATCCGCCACCATCTTGCTGGATTATCACTTCCAAATACAGGTATTCTTCTTGAGGAGTTGGGTGTCAAACGGGGTCGCACTGCAGTTCACAATTAGGTTTGAAAGGCCAATTTACAGCCAGCCGGAGTGGATCTGGGTCAACGACGAAGAGCACTCAAGGAACACTGGCTGTACGCTGCAGTCGATCCGCAGACGAACAGAATCCTTCATTCGCGGCTCTTTCCGACGTATACAATCCCGATCGGTTGAGCGTTTCTCATCGAGTTGTGTGAGAAACACGATGTCTCCGGCTCTGTGTTTCTCGTCGATGTCGCAGCCGATATCGCGGGCGCGCTCCGTCGAGAAAGGCTTGAATACCGCGTCGAGATCCACAGCTACAGAAATCAAGTCGAACGTGTCTTTCGTTCAGCCACGTCGATTCATCGACCGCGGAAACGTAGTTACAAGCCTACACCGTCTGGTGGAATCATGCCTAAGTTAACACGACCTTCTATCGAGGATATAATTTTCGGAGTAGTAACTTAATTACGTTGGAGGGATTCCGCTTGAATGCTGGTAGTTGAGTTCGTGTTCGTAGGTTGTGTCCTACTTCCGAGGGCGCTGGCTCCTTAAAACCCATAAATCGCTATAACACTATGATTCAATCACTCTAAATTCCTCAGTAGGTGCATCAGTCTCTCCCCATATTCTATTTGCCCCTCAATGGGTGAGGGGCTCGCTGTACTGGCGGGTTCCCGAAACACGGTGAGAACGATGGCAACTAGAGACATCTACGAAACTAGCTTCGACGAAGACGTCCGAACGGAATCGAGTGCGAACCAGTGTCCCGAGTGCGACGGTCGAGTCACCACGAACGCGGTCGAAACAGTCTGCGAGGACTGTGGCCTGGTCATCGACGAACAGCGCATCGATCACGGGCCGGAGTGGCGGGCGTACGACGACGAGAAGCGCGAGCGAACGGGTGCTCCACTCACTGCGGCCCGCCACGATCGCGGCCTGTCGACGGAAATCGGTCGCGGCACCGACGCGAAGGGGAACGAACTCTCGGGGCAGAAGCGACGGCGACTCGCGCGGATGCGCCGTGAGCAGACCCGCGGTCGCTGGCGGTCGAAAGCGGAACGGAATCTCGCCCACGGATTGGGCGAAGTGCGTCGGTTGACGAGTGCCCTCGAGCTCTCCGATTCGGTTCGCGACCAGGCGTGTCAGCTCTTCCGGAGCGCCCAGAATGAGGATCTGCTTCGTGGCAGATCCATCGAGGCCATCGCCGCGGCCAGCGTCTACGGAGCCTGCCGGTGCAACGGCCTCTCACGGTTAGTGGACGACATCAGCGAGATGGCGCGCGTCGCGGAGTCACGAGTCACGAACGCGTACAAAACGCTGAACGAAGAGCTGGGCCTCCCCGCTGAGCCCGTCTCCCCCAGCATGTTCGTGCCGCGACTCGCCTCGGACCTCGAGTGTCCGGACGAGATCCGACAGCGGGCCCGAGCCCTCGCGGAACAGGCCGAGGAGCGCGGCGTCACGACGGGCGTCCATCCGGCCGGGTTCGCCGCGGCCTGTCTCTACAAGGCCGGTCGCGAAGAGGGGCGATGGTTGACGCAATCCGAGGCCGCGGATGTGGCGAACGCCTCGAAGGCGACCGTCCGGGCACACCGGGATACGTTGGAGGAACAGGTCGCCTGAGACAGATCACGGTCTCTCCGTCTGTACTGCACATCGGTCTATCCACGCTACGATTTAAACACGAAGACGAGCGAAGTTCTCTGTAGACTACTCTGTAAGCTAGCCCACCTAAAGATGCGGACTTTCACCATGGACTCCCGCTCTAACCGAATCTGGTACGGGTTTGACCCCGTTCGCGTTCAGCATCCCGGTGTTCAAGCGCACGCCTACGGGTGCGCCTCCTTCGCCGCCAGTTTGGTTGCGAAGGAGTCGATAGCCGATGTTCTTCGCTGCGTTGTAGTCCGCGTGGTTCTCGTATCCACAGGACTGACAGCGGAAGGTGTCCTGCGACGGGCGGTTGTCCTCGTGGGTGAACCCACACGACGAGCACCGGCGGGACGTGTTCTTCGGGTTTACCTGCTTAACCTGAATCCCGCGTCCCTCGGCCTTGTACGAGACGTAGTCGTACAGACGATTGAATGCCCACTCATGGAACTGGCGGGCGTCGGGCATCCGATCGCGGATATCCGTCAGGTCCTCGAAGGCGATAACCGTACAACCACTCTCGCTCGCTTCAGCGAGGATGTCGTTCGCGATACGGTGAAGATACTGCTCGAAGCGCCCCGTCTCCTTGCGTCCGACCGCTTGGACGTTCTCGTGGGCCCACCGCGAACCACACTCCTGCAGCGACTTGCGGCGCTGGACGTACTCCGTTCGCCAGTGGTTGAGTTCGTCGGCAGACCAGAACGCGCCAGTCGAGGTGACGGCGATGTTCTCAATCCCGAGGTCCACACCGAGAACCGTTCCGTTCTCGGCCGGTTTGGGATCGTCCACGTCCGCCTTTGTTCGGACGTGGAGGTAGAAGTCACCACGGCGATAGTGGAGTGTCGCGCCTGTCGTCTCCCATCGTTCAGAACGCAGGTACTTCGAGTGGGGCGTGTCACGGGTCTTGTCGGGCAAGACGTACTCGGCGGTGACACGCCCATCGACAGTAGACAACACGGCGTGGTCGTCGTGGAACGTGGCGTTGCGCTGGTTGTATTCGCAGAACAGCGAGGAGAACGTCGGAATCGAAGCGTACTCGCCGTTCTTCCACTCGGCGACGATGCTCTTGAGCGCGTCAACAGCACGGTTACGAGCCGATTGGACGTGATTGCTGTGGAGTCGCGTCTGCTCGCGAACCTCGTCGTAGGTCATCTCATGCAGGACGGACGAACGGGTTTCAGCCCACTCGCCGTCCCACGCGGAGTCCACGACGTAATTGGCGGCCCACAGGAACTCATCAATCGTCTCGTGAAGCAGGTCCGCCTCTTCATCGGTCACGTCGAGTTTGACCGGGACAGTTCGACGGACCTCCATAAAACTCACAACTCGATCTATGCTTAAATGTATTAATATAGTCAGGTGGGGGATGCACCCCTCCACCGGCAACGGCGGTAGCGTAGGCAAGCGAACACACTCCTTCCCTCAGCTGCGGGGATCGGTTTCCACAGGGTGGTATCTATGAACGGTCGTTACTCCGACTTTGAGGAACTGCGGCCGACCGGCGAGGCGTCCCACATTCCGGACACGAGACTGGACGACGGGTGTGAGGGTGCCCCCCGGCGGCAACGCGTCGCGACGAGCGCTGGTGGCTACCCTGATGTGGCGACGGCCGCCGATGGCGAGTGCCGGTCCTGTGGGGCGTCAGTCCCAGACGGCCAGACGAAATGCCGGTTCTGTCTCAGCAACCATCTCGGGAGTGACGTCACTCGCACGGACGAGGCCGCGTCGACGACGTGCCTCGGCATCGTCCACCTGGTCGTCGAGTCGACCACGTTCTACGGCGCCGTGGCGAAGGGCGGCGCCGCGGCGAACCTCCTCTCCGCCAACGAGGCGGAGCCGGCCGTCGACGACTACACACTCCTCTACGACCTCGACGAGGCGCCGGCGCGCCAGCTGGCCGAGCAGTGGCCCTCACTCCCCGACGCGGTACAGGTGGCGTCAGCGGAGGGAGAGCGGCTTCTCAGTGCCGCCCGTGACCGGGCTGGGTGGCACGGGCAGGGAGCGTCGGAGCGGCAGGAGCAGGCCCCGACGCGGCTCTACGACCAGCGTGGGGACGGCATCCGCGACGCGTCGCGTCTCGACGCGGTCCTCGACGACGCCGACGACGCGGTGTGGCTGGTTCCAGCGATAGCGCTGACCGAATCCGCCGGCGAAGCTGGGGCTGATCGGCAGGCGTCGTCGGTACCGACGACGCAGGAACTCGACTGTCAAACCTGTGGACGGGCGACCGACCATCAGTTCAAGACCCACGAGTCGGTCCCGGATGAAGCGTGGACGGGGCAACCGATCTGGGAGTGTCGGGTGTGTGGCTCGGCTCGCTACGGACCCAGTCTCGAGTAGCGCCAGTGCTGGGCGTTGATTAACCAACAGACTGCGAGTACCGTCGAGGGTCGTTGGTTAAGGCAGCGAGCTCCTGCAACCCCGACGCCAGTCTCGATAGGGAGTCTTTCCGCGCCGGCGAGCGGTGAGGCGCTTCCGATGGAGCAAGAGTTCAAACAGGGCTACCGGATGCATCGTATACTCAGCAATCTCAACCGACTCGACGTCGACCGATTGGACGACGCGGATCGAGAGCGAGTCGAGACCGCGAGAGACCTCCTGGAAGAGGTGAGCCTTCTCACGCGGCCGAGCGACGGAGCCGGGGCGGACGCCCACGCAGATTCCTAACTGGCGTCGTCGGCCACACCTCGGGAGGCACCGCTCACGTTGGTTTATCGCCCCCGACAGGGGTGCGGGGGCGACCCCGTGAAGTCCAGATATGGCCACACTGCAAGCTGCGACGACGTCGACTGGCGCGATCGTATCGGATCCGCAGGCAGTCCGCGAGCTCTGTGAGAGCTACTGCTTCGGGACGCTCGACTGGGAGGTGACCGAAGACGGAGAGCTCACCATCTGGGGGTACGACGACTTCGAGGTGTACGAGGCGCGGGAGAACGGCCTGCCGGACTACGAAGGCGGGATCGTGACCCACGAATTCCTGCGAGAACTCGCCGACCACCTCGAAGCCAACGAGGAATTCGACATCCAGACAGCGGGGTTCACCAAGTGCCGCTTCCCAGTCCTGGCCAAGCGGTACGTCGTTCACGACGGCGAAGTCCTCCACGCGGACTTCAGTTCCCCCGACCCGATCGACGAGTAGCGTTGTTCGTCCCCCGGGAGGGGTGCGGGGCGGTCCAGTCGCGGTCGCCCCGTGAGGTGATTGCTCGATGGGACACCGCGCACTCGTTGCGTATGAACGCACAGACGGACAGTACACGCTCCACTACAGCCATTGGGGCGCAGCGAACCTGAAGCTCAAGCACCGAATCTCGGCTGAGTCGCCGTTCGGTGGCGACGACACCGACTCCAAGTGGGCGAAACAGCTCCTCGCAGAGCTGGCCGATGGCCTCGAGGCAGATGCGGTCGACGGCTACCTCGCCGGCGAGGATCGGCCGTCGACGGTCGTCGAGCCGAAGCCCCGCGCCACCGGGCTCACCCTCGACGAGATCGTCGCTGACCATCTCGACTACCTCCACCACGAGGCGTTCTTCGTGATGTCGACGACGTTCGAGGTGTCCGCCTATCGGACGCTGTGGTTCGGGCTCCAGTACGACTCGGAGACGGTCGAACAGGGAGAGACGGTCGGGAACGGCGCGCTCGCGACGGTGCGCTGGTACGACGGCGAGCCGGTCGGCGACGGCCACCTACAGGGACAGTTCGCGGCCCTCAAAGACGTCGTCGGCGATATGCTCGACAAGGGCGTCTTCACGCCGTCGACGGCGAGACAGTACCTGAAACGGAAGCTGGCCGAGCGAGTCGGAGATCGACAGGAGCTGCTCATTCCGACCGGAGAATCACCCTTCGAGAAGGCGAGCCTCAACCACTCCTAGTTCGATCTGCTTCGTGGCAGCTGCTGTTTTTCAGGGGCCGGAATGGGTGAGCCCCGCCAAAGGCTCGTGATTCGATGACCTCAGACGACGACCCGTTCCACGACTGCGAGTTGGATCCCGAGGCGATCCTCGGGACACACACCTTCGAAGATGTCCTGTTCACCGACGAGACGGAAACCCCTGTGAACGTGCTGACCGGCGAGACACCGGCACATTCGCAAGCAACCGTCGAGGAAGCGAAGGAGTTCGCTGCGAGTATCGACACAGAGACGCCCCAGATCGCGCTTCCGGCTTCCGTCGAGTCGCAGGTCGAAACACAGAGCAAGCCCTACACGGCGGCCGCGTTCTTCCACTTCAAGGCGACTGGCTCGCTCGAACGGCACCGCGCCTACCACGCCGCCTACGAGGCGGACGCGTTCCTGGTCGACTTCGAGGCTGACTACGAATCGGGCGACCTGACCATCACTGTCGAACGAACGGACGAAGCCTGAGAATCCGCCGTCACGAGGAGAGTTTTTCGAGCGCCGGCGATGGGTGCCGGCGCAGCTGGGGCGAGCAACGACACCCGGTGCGTCGGTGTTTCGAGGTGTTCGAGATGCACATGGTGATTTACGCTCTGGTAGAGGCATCGACGCACGACGACGCCCTGGCCACCGGAAAGTCGGTGTTCGACCGCCTGGTCGGCGCGGACCCACACGCCGGCGCCGTCTTCGACTACTATGTGACCTTCGACGAGGAGGACACGTCCGTTGCGGGGAAGGCACGATGGGGGGAGTTGCCGACGGCAGCCCCCGTCGACTCTGATGACGGCGAAGACCTGCTCGAACGTGGCTGGGAGGCGACGAAGGAGGAATTCGAGCGTAATCTCGACCGGGTGAAAGAGGCCATCGACGAGCTCTCCGACGAGGAGATCATGCGCGACGAGGACCTCGCCCGGCACGCGTTTCACAAGGTCGGTGCGTACGACGGCCCGACGATCTTCCTGTACACCGAACACGGAACCGGCATTCGCCACCGTGGACAGCTGGATCGACTCCTCGAGGAGAGTGAAGAGCTCTGGATCGTACCCGCTGACGTCCACTTCTGAATAATGCCTCGCATCACCAACTGGCGACGCGAGAGCCGCTCGCCGACGCTTGCGTATCGGAACACCGAGACCGGGGGGCGAGCCGTCCTGCATCGAGCCCCGGACTCCTACCGGTACAAGTGGCGCGGGGCAATCCTCGTGGACGGCTACCCGGTGTGGTCACGTGGGTACGAGACGAAGGACGCGACGTCGTTCCGTGACGAACTCCGGGAGCGGCCGGTCCCGGACCTCAGCTGCCCGGAGTGTCCGAACGACGACGTTCGCGTCGGCGAGAAGGCAGCAGACGGGGCGAAAATCCAGCGGTGGTACGACTGCCCCGACTGTGGGTACGAAGCCCCCACACGCATCGTCTACGGCGCTGAACGGTGAGTGAGTGAGCGCTGGGCGCTGTTTTTCATCCGGGCACGAGAAGGTGGCCCGGTACGACCGGGTGAGTCAACCAATGAGTCTCGAAGTACTTGACCGACACAGCGAGGCACTGTTCGAGTTCCTCTGGTGTCCCGTCTGCGGGCAGGAGGTCTTCACTCACATCCCCTTCGAGGGGGTGTTCTGCAAGAACTGCAACACCCAGGTCGAACTCCAGGAATCCCGAGAAACACGCGGCTACGAGGAGGCCGTACTCGCCTGCTTCGATTCAAGCACGACCTGGAACCTCCACGTCGACGAGAAACTGCGGCGCGACCTGCCTGATGGGTCGGCGCGCGTGAAGATCCTCGGTGCACCGGGCGCCTACAAGGTCGACTGGTGGAGTCCAGAGCCGGGGGAGGACTGGGAACCTGTCGAGTGCGGCGAGTTCGACGGCGTCGAGGAGCCAGACGGGGTGTCACATCTAGCGTAGAAAGGCAGGACAAGGACGGGGGTTGTTACGTGCGACACACCTCGCAATCGCCGCATCCACGAGTTGATCGTTCGCCGAAGGTCATCTCCGGGGAAGTTGAGACTACACCGGTTTTAGCAGGGCTTTAATGCGTGGTTTTGACCGAATCGGTGGGTGGAGACTGCTTCAGAACGCTCTCTAAACGACCATTATTGTTGTAATTTCTACCATATGGAGGGTTTTCTGCAACTTTCGGTAGCGTTGCCACTCAGACGGCCCTCTATCACGGGTAGAGCACCGTACTACCCGATTCCGGTCTCCTTCTTCAACAGGGTGAGCGTATTATCGGCAGTCACGATCGGTGACCGGTCGTATTCCCCAGTCAACTCGACTTGGACGAGTAAATCGACCGCTCGCCAGATCGAGTACAAGAGTCACGCGAATGCGAAGTAGAAGAACCGCAGCCCGAAATCCGTGGATGTCGTCGCGGCCATGAATCGCTTGATCGACCGATAGCCGCTCTCAATCTCCCACCGGTAGCCGTACTCACTGAGAAAACTGCCACCCCGGTTGGACATGAACACCGAGTACTGCCGATGATCGTCATACTCAGAGTCTTCTTTCCGGCGGTAGATTAGCGTCGTCTCATGCCACTCATTCTTCCCGAGATGGAGTTTGCGGTCGGTTTCGTATCGGTCTTGGTCGCGCTGAAGGAGTCGCTTGGCTTGGGATTTCTTGCTAGTCTGCATCCGTTTCGGGACAACATAGAAGAGCCCACGCTGGCCGATCATCTCCAAGACGTGCTGACTATCGAACTCTCGGTCCATCAGCACGTTATCGACGTGAACGAGGTCCTCGGCGGAGTTGAGCAAGTCCTCGACGATCTCTTTGCGTGACTCGCCTTTCTGTACCGGGCGGGCATCAAGGACCAGTGGGACTGCGTTACCGACCGGCTGGACTGTTGCCCATTGGTAGGCGTATTCGTCGTTCTTCTCTTTCGTCCCGATTATCTCGTCCTCGTGGCCGGTTCGGTCGCCCGTGAAGGGATCATCCTCAGTGATGTCGATCGCGACGATGCCTGCGCGGAAGAATTCCTCCGTCTCCGCGGCTTCATCCAGTAATCGTTTCACGGCGTGGCGGTACATCTCGCGAATCTCTGCGATCGAGAGCTCTCGAAGATGCTCACGATGGGCGTGGCCGAGTGGTGTCCGGTCACGTGTTGACTCGTAGATGAAGCTCCGAGCTCCCTCGTTGGCAGCCAAGTTCTCGCGAAGGCCGAGATAGGTCTGTAAGTCCCAGTAGGCGTTCTCGTGAATCTCACAGCCTTCACCACGATCCAACGAGAACATCGGGAAAACGACGTGCTTGACGTGGGCAGTGATCTCCTCAGCCTGTTCCAGTACAGCCTGACCGTCTAAGTTGGACTCATCGGCGTCGTCCCCTCGCTGGGGGAGCGTCCGGTCCGGGGCACGCGGAACGCTCACACCTGCGTTCTGGGCATTTATGAGGATTGTCCGGGCGGCTGTCTCGACTGTCTCACGCAATTCAGCTGTGAAGCGCTCGTGCCAACTGCGCCAGAGCGTCGACTGAGTCGGAATGCTATCAAGTCCGAGTTGCTCGTGAAGTCCGGGATGACAATCAAGGAATTCGACGAGTACTGTCTCATGGTCCCATTTATGGAGTTCCTTCAGTACGAACACTCGAAAGAGGGTGTCCATTTCGTAGCTCGTCGACTCCGTGTATCGGTCGTGTGGCTCGAACTCGAAATACGCGAGTGGAAGGCGACAGACGAAGTCGGTGACCGAGTCGTGTGCATTGTGCTTGAACCAGACGCTCGCTACCGTCTGAATATCTTCCTCAACTGCACTTAGAGAGCTGCGGTCGTGGAGTGGTGTCGAATCGTACGTCGGCCAATTATGGCGGAGGTGTTGTGCGATGTACCGGAAGACAGTCTGCTGTGATCCGCGCGTCGCCGTCACTACTCAACACTAGTTGCCTCGCCCTGATGAGTACAGTTCTTCGATGAGTAGAGGAAATGTACAAACCGCTGCGTGTTAGGCATAGGAAAGGGTTTCAATCCCGAAGGCTTTGAACTCCGTAAATCACGAACAGCAGTAACCCCGCTGCTACGCCCATCGCGATCTGACCACGAATAGGAGGAAACAGGGTGTTTATCCCGATAGCAACACCGATGAGCAAGACCGCTATGGTCACCCATGTTACGATCTCCTCCAACACAATAGAAGCAGAGCGTCCCGGATTGGATAATTCTTCGCAGGCCCGATGACAGATACCACTACTTAGTTTGCAGGTCTATCTAACGGCTATTCTACTACAGATGCTGACTAACTAACGGGGATTCTACAGAGCCACATAGCTCGATACTGTGCTATAGTGGGAGACGCCAAAACACTCCCTGACGGTTGATCCGATGCTCTTCATTTAGAATCCAAGTCAGCTGGTCGTGGTGAGCAGTTGGTCACAGTTCTGATCACCGAATGTGTTGGTTGAGAAAGCCGCGGCCGTACTGTGTTACCGCTCGCAGCAGGGGTCGTGCAGAGATGCGTCGAAGTATCGAGTTGTCTGGCGGCGTACTGCCGGCGAGGGAAGTCTCCCAGCCGGTCCGCGTCTGGAGGCGTTCTCGCTCCCGCGTTGCGGCTGCGCGAACCTTCTCGACATCCATTGATTCGACTGACCGTTCCTCCATCAGAATCTCACCGTTGACGACGACTGTCTCCACGTCGCCTGCGGTAACGGTGTTCATCAGTACGGAGGGGAGATTGCTGTACGGTTGGTGGCGCGGGGTATCGACGTCGATGACGACGAGGTCGGCACGCTTTCCCGGTTCGAGACTCCCGATCTGGTCGTCAAGGCCGAGTGCGCGTGCGGCCTTGATGGTGAGCATTTTGAGGAGGTCGTACGAGGACCATTGCTGTGCTCCATACTCGAAGTTCGCTAGTAACCGGGCGTGTTTGGCTTCCTGAATGAGATCCCAGGAGTCGAACCAGAACGGATCGTCCAGGCCGATGACGACGTTCGTGTCGAACTCTTGGAGCGCCGGGAGCGGGAACCAGGTTTGTCTCCCAGCTTGGAAGTAACTGTACACGGTTGGACAGTGAAGCACGTGCGCGCCGGCATCAGCGATCCGTCGTGCATTGTCCCGATCCGCGTGAAGCAAATGGGTTAGCAGCGTTCGGTCATCGAGGAGATCGAACCGGTCAAGCAAGTCCAGCGGGTCGTCAGCACCACTACCCGCCGCCATCGTATCTGCTTCAGCGGAGTCGTACAGGTGAGTATGGAGCCGCAAGTCGGGATAGTCGGCCCGAAGTTCAGCTACACCCTCCCAGAGTTCCCGCGAACAACCCGCTTCACCACCCGGTGCGATACTCGCGGTGACTCGCCCGTCGTAGGTATCGTGATACGTTTCGATGAATCGCCGGGCCTCTACGAGCTGCTCATCAGCGGACGCGGGGTCAAGAAAATCTGCGAGTTCCGGCCCAATCATACCACGTAATCCGCTCTCACCGATGGCTTCTGCTCCGAGTTCTGGCGTGAAATCCATCGCGTTGACGGTCGTGATGCCGTGCGTGAGTTGACGCAGGCAGGCGAGTTGCCACGCGGCCTCGAAGAACGAGTCGCCCAAGGTCGGTTCAGCGGTGTGGTACAACGCGAAAGCTTCTTTGAGTAGTTCAGTGCCGTCGAGTTCGCTGAACAAGCCTTGAACGAGCGTGAAATCGGTGTGGCGGTGACTATCGATCAGTCCGGGAATCACGACCTTGCCGCTAGCATCGATCACGTGCTCCGCAGTCGAGTCTCGGTCTCCAAGCTCAGTTGTTTCGACGGCTGAAATGGCTCCGTCGGTCACCCGAATAGAGCCGTTTTGGAGAATCTGATTCTCTGAGTTTACCGTGACGACGATTGCGTCGTGGATCAGGAGATCAGTCATTATTCGATGAGCAGGAGTCAGACCGGGAAAGCAATTCGGGGGGATGACACCACGGTGGGCGAACAGCATATCCATCCGACCGTCGGGAAGTCGTCACCATCGTGTTAGGCTGCCTGTGGTGACCACGTGTTCAATCGGTAGATCATTCGGAGTACGTCCAGTACAATCACGATCTCAACTAGGACGTCGAGATACGACGGGGGGTTCATCACGGACATGAGGGCGCCGACCACGAGAGCGGCGATACTGACGCGGAGAACGGTGTTCCCCGCTATGTCCTGTACCACGTTGTCTGGGACGGAAGAAGATTCGTCGTAGCCTGCGAGGAGAAACAGCCACCCGCGGAACTTGATCAGGACGCCGAGGATCAGTAGGAGGATTCCGGCGGCGAGCCATGGCAACGCGCCAGAGGAGAACTCGATCATTGTTCGACACCTCGGTCAGGAGTTATCTCGAAGGTAGTGATCACACCGAACAATCCCGTTGTCGTTTCCTTGACTGAGAGTCCTGCCGATTCGACAACCTCGCGTGGTTCTTGCGTCCAGCGGCAGCCGCTCTGCGCATAGTGAGCATCGGCACGCCAATCTTGAAATCGAGCAATCGGCCCCACGTCACTCCGGCCGTGTTCGACGAGGTGGATCGTCCCGTCCGGCTTGCAGATTCGGTTCATTTCCCGTAGTGCAGCAATCGGGTCGGGGAACGTGCACGTAGACAGCGCGGAGATTACTGTATCGAAACTGTTGTCGGGGAATTCCAGACCCTGTGCGTTCATCTCTCGAAGGGTTCCTTCCATGCCTAACTTGGTGAGGCGCTTCTCAGCGTTTGCCAGCATCTCCGGGCTGATGTCGATCCCGACGAGCTCGACTGTCTCGGGCAGATACCGGAAGTTCGTACCGATACCGCATGCGACATCTAATACTTTTCCGTCAACATCGCCGAATTGTGCTTGCCGGTAGCGGCCGATGAAGAGACGGTCGAGCCATTCAAACCGATGCATTCGGTCAGCGTACTCGGCGTACGATTCCTCTATCTCCGAGACCGACATCGGTCGGTTCGATGCGGGATCGGTATCGTTTCCATGAGGTTGGTGATTGGAAGTCATCTATTTCGATTTCTCAACTGGAATTAGTGTTGTCGGCTGTCAGTTCGCAGTACTGTCTGAGGAACGTTTTGCGGTCGGTTCGGCCGGCGTTGGCCGCCATGAGCGTTTCCTCCAGCCCGTCGCGGTTCTGGTGACAGCAATCCTGATGACAGGGCTTACAGAGGTACTCGAACTCCTTTCCTTCGCGGCTCCAGCGGTCGCCGTATTTGTCGTACTCACGGGCGTCCTCGCGGGCGACTGTCTCGCCGCAGGCAATGCAGGTCACCTGTTGGAGGGCGTCGGTCCCCAACAGTATCGAGGCAGTCATCGTCACCGGTCCACCTCCCCCATGATGGTGTCGAGACTCCCTAAAGTTGCAACGAGGTCAGCAACGAACTCGCCGTTCGCCATCGCTGGAAGCGCCGACAGGTTCGAGAACGACGGCCCGCGGATCTTGAACCGTGCGGGAGTTTCGGTGCCGTCGGCGCGGATGTAGATACCGAGTTCCCCCTTGGCTCCCTCAACGGCTCTGTAGCACTCGCCGGACGGCTTCAGTGTCCGCGGAACGTTAGCCTGACACGTGCGTTCTTCTCTTGGCCAGTCTTCGAGGAGGTCGACGCACTGTTCGACGATGGATGCCGATTCTTCGATCTCCCGCAGTCGAACGAGTACGCGAGCGAAGTTGTCACACCCGTCCTCAGTGACGACGTCCCACTCCAGCCGGTCGTAGTAGCCGTAAGAGTCGTCTCGTCTGAGATCGTAGTCGATGCCGGAGCCGCGAGCGACTGGGCCCGTGCAACCGTACTGCTTTGCAACCTCCGGCAGTAACTTACCGGTGTCGACACAGCGGACCTGGAGGACTTCATTGCTCGTCAGCAGGTCGTGATACTCGTCGAGCTTCTGTGGAAGATCGTCGATGAAAGAGCGCACGTTATCAAAGAACTCCTCGCGGGGTTCGGGGATGTCCCAGACGACGCCGCCGACCCGGAAGTAGTTGAACATCATCCGTTGGCCGGTGAGGTCTTCTAAGAGGTCCTGAACGATTTCCCGGTCTCGGAAACCGTACATAAAGGTAGCGTTGAACTCGCCACTGACGTCTAGTGCATACATCGCAGTGAATAGCAAGTGCGAGAGGATGCGTGACAGCTCGGCGCTCATCGTCCGGATGACCTGCGCGTACTCGGGAACTTCGATATCGGCTAGGTCCTCGATGACGCGGGCGTAGGCCCACTCGTTGAGCAGGCCCGCCCCACCCCAATCCCATCGGTCGGGGTACGGCATAATCTGGTGGCGGTAGGTACCCTTCTGGCACATCTGTTCCTCACACCGATGGATATACCCGATATCCGGCTCGACATTGGCCACCTGTTCGCCGTCGAGAACTACCTCAAGGTGAAGCACGCCGTGGGTGGACGGATGGTGGGGCCCGATGTTGAGGAACATCGTGTCTCCCTGCTGAGTATCATCTTGAATAGGGTTGGCGTGCTCGCGCAGCGTCACGATCTGCGGCTGGGTCTGATCGTAGTCGTTCTGGAGTGGGTGCCCCTGCCACGTCTCCGGGAGCAGAATGCGCCGGAGGTTAGGATGGTCTTCGTACTCGATACCCACGAGGTCGTAGGCCTCCCGTTCGTGCCACTCCGCTGTCCGGTAGACCGGCGCAGCGGACTCGCTGACTGGGTTGTCCTTCGTCGTCGGAACGATGACCGATAACTCACGCGCCCGGTCATCGTAGCTGGTAAGGTGATACACTGTCTCGAAGCGGTCGTCGTACTCCTGGGCGGTTACACACGAGCAGTGGTCAAACCCGACTTCCGAGCGAAGCGTCGAGAGTGCCTTCTGGACGTGATCGGCTCGAATCACGAGCGCGGGGGCGTTCTGGTGTGAGTCACGGTTGACGATGACATCCTCGGGGAGGGCTGTGATCGCCTCGTCCACGAGTCGGTTGGCGGTCGAGGACTGTTGCTGTTGCATCGTCCTTCGGCTGTCAGTTCTCAGTATAGTTCCGTAGCCACGCTGCCTCACTAGTGGTGTGATTTAAACCTCGATCACCGAGGTATTTTACTGCGCGCAGTTTTGGTTGACGCTATGCGATACCTCACCGCGTTAGTCAAACCAGATGGAGGGGCGGCATTCCATCCACTCGGAGAGGAGCTGACGGATGACCAGTCGATCAGGCGGCGGGCTATCCATCATCTTGAGCTTCTTGATGATGATACTGTCCTCCTGTTTGCCGAGGCAAGCGGCAGTAAGGAACGGTACAAACAGATTATGGAGGATTCATCGTATGTCCTCAGTTATCTTACTGCGGGCGAAGATCGGTGGATGGCTGTGAGCCAATTCGAACCGACAGAAGCGGTTCACCGATCCCTTAAACTGCAACAGGAATCGCTGCTGGTGATCGAGACTCCGATTCATTTCACGTCCGAGAATCATCTTAAAGTCACCTACCTTGGAACTGACGAAACGTTCAGTAAATTATACGAATACGCCGAGGAGATGGATCAACTCACGTTTGAAGTCCTTGGGATGGGTGATTATGAGTCTGACAAATCATCACTCAATAGGATGATTACACCGAGGCAGGAAGAAGTGCTTGAGGCAGCCGTTGATCTAGGATATTATCGTGAACCCCGCCAAGCGTCGCTCGAAGACATCAGCGAGATTGTTGGGATTTCTCCCGGAACAGTCGGTGAGCACCTTCGGAAAGCTGAAGAACGCGTGTTCAGCGAACTCGTTCACTAATTTTGGTCTTCTCTCACTAATCGTAGCGTCGGTGAGATCCCTACCGTACAGTAGACAGAAGCTTCGAGGTATATAAGCAGCCACACCGATGCGGCAGTCCTCGTATTCAGCTTTGTCGCGTATTTCCCTTCACGGGAACACGATGTCTACGACGAAACCCAGACCCATAACTACAGAGACGGTTAAAAAGACTGATGCATCGTTGCTCAGTGGGCACGATGTCGAATCGACCTATCGTAACATCAACGGCGTGCAGTTACACGTCGTCACTGCCGGTGATTCCGACGCACCTCTAGTTGTCCTTCTGCACGGACATCCCGATTTCTGGTACGGCTGGCGTGATCAGATCCATCCGCTCGTTGAGGCCGGCTTTCGTGTGGTTGTTCCGGATCAGCGAGGCTGTAATCTGAGCGACGCACCTGATGAGGTTGATGCCTATCGACAATCGAAATTAGTCGCTGACGTGCGCGAATTGATTCACAGCGAGGGACGCGACTCGGCCCACGTAGTCGGACACGATTTCGGCGGGTTCATCGCTTGGAACGTGGCACTCCGCCATCCATCTGTCGTTGACCATCTTTCAATTCTAAACGTACCACATCCAACGGTGTATCGAGAGACCTTACGGTCTAGCCTCGAACAAATCGTCCGGAGCTGGTACGTCTGGTTCTATCAGGTACCGAAGCTCCCCGAGTGGATGCTGCGTCGGAACGATATGGCCAATATGGTTGACTCGCTTGAAATAACTTCGAACAAAGGAACATTCGACGAAGAAACGATTAACCGCTACAAGGCGGCTTGGCAGCATTCAGGTATTGAGCCGAGGATTAACTGGTATCGTGGATTCCGTCGGTCGGAACGCTCATCACGCGACACCGTTACCCAGCCGATGCTGATTTGTTGGGGAGAAGATGACATCGCACTTCGTCCCTCGATGGCCGAAAAAAGCCTTGACTACTGTGAAGACGGTCAGTTAGAGATGTTTCCTGACGCATCACATTGGGTACATCATGAGCGTGAAGAGGTTACTGATGCGCTAGTCCGTCATCTCACGAGGAATAACAGACTCGAATCAACCGAGTCGGTGAAACCGCACTATTAGTCTCCGACGGGAGCGACAATCGCTCTGTTGGCGAAGTCGTTCTCGATCACAAAGCAATTTGAGAACCGTATGCATTGAAACTACCAGCCTCAACTTTGGCATCTCCGAGTTTCGATTTCTGAATATTAGCGAAGCTCAATACAGATTACGTCGAAACAGAAGAGTGACCGATTGTTACTGAGAGCCACGAATCCGCCGTTGAGCTCGAGAATCCAGTACCTGCTGGGCATAGAGTGAATCCTCTCGGTCGCTTTCCGCAACCCATTCAAACGCTTGGCGAGAAATTTGTTTCATCAGTAGCTCACCGTTTTCGATTTTCCACCCAAACGGTTCTTTAGGGTCTAACCCGCGCTCTCGAAGTATTTCACCGTCCACACGTAGAGCCATTACGAGGTCGTCCCCGTATTCAGCTGCTTGTTCCGGGCTCAGCACCAAGTTATCAAGGAATCCATCGCTGTTCGGCTTGGGCGTCATCCACTCGACAGTCCACTCATCTCCGACCTGATTGGAAGGCATACCTCTAGAATAGTCGTTGCTCGATAAAATTGACAGGGGGAACAAAGGGTCGTATCAGAACGAGGTGTTTGCGCTCAGAGCAGACCATTGCCAGGACAACAGAGAACAATACCCGTTTTAATCGATAAGTCCGATTGGTCCAGTATGGATTACGTGGATGAGCCGCCGGAAACAGAAAATCCTGTAATGGTGATTCGGGTAACAGCGAAATGTACCCTCTGCGAAACCGCTGAGCGGTGTGATTCACCTGGCGAAGCAAAAGAGTGGGCGAGAGATCATCAACATCCTCGAGACTTTATTGATTACCGTCGAACCTGGGCCGAGCGGTGACCAATTCGACACCTCGGCCCTCAGATTACGCCTCCGAGTGCGAGGATGCCAAGCAGTAGTACAACTGCAGTAACTACTCCACCAGTCGTGAGGACCTTGTTCTCCATCGCCTTCTCGTGAAGCGGCATGTCGGCGTACTCCTCGCGGAACGCCTCGAGATTCTCCTCGTCGTAGAAGTACTTCGTCTTCAGCGCGAACCGTTCCGTCACCGCACACCCCGTACAGACCGGCTCGCCTTCCAGCCGCTCCGTTTTGATGTGGCTGGAGCAGGCGATTGCCCCGCAGTTCGGACAGTAGGTGTACGTCTCGTCGCCGCCGCTCGTGTCACAGTGGACGCACTGATAGATGCCGTCCTCGGCGGTTACTCGTGACGGCCCTGCCGCGTAGTACTCGTAGGGGTAGGTGTACTCCTGGAGCTCGGTCGTCTGTCGAACCTCGGGGAGGTACACTGGTTCGATCGATTGGACGGAGATGTCCGAGCGGTTCGGCTCGCAGGTTTTGTTGTACGTGACGTTGTTGTCGCCGGTGTAGGTCACCGTCGTTGTGTGGTGCTGCTGGAGTCGCTCGACGGCCCACTCCTTGTACTCCGTTTGGGTCTGCCCGAACCGCCGCTCCTCGACGGCGTCGAACACCTCTCCAAACTGCTCGGCATCGAGGTCGACCGTCGCGTGAAGGTTCTCGGTGACCAGCGTCGCGACGTCTTCGTCGACGACCTGCGGCTGCCCGCGTTCGGCGTGGGCAACGAATCGGGTCCGGTCGTTGATCCGGTGGATGACGCCCACCGACGTCTCAAAGACGGCGTTCGTGTCCGCGGTGACCGCGACCACCGGGCGGAACGTCACCGATGAGTGCGGATCTGGGAGGTCGGCAGCCTCGATGTTCTCGATGTCGCGGAACGCCTCCGCGACGGCCATGTCGACGTCGGCGGCCGGGTCGTACGGGCGTAGGGTCTCGTCACAGAGAATCTCGATGCGCCCGTTGTAGAGGTCGAGGCCGATCTCGTCGGCGATATCCCGGAGGTCTTCGCCGTCGAGCAGCTCGATTGGGTGTGGGTCGTCGTTTTGCTGGAGGCGGTCGGCGTACTCCTGAGCAGGGTTCGTGAACCGGCCGGTCGTGACGACCATCCCGCGTTTGGGGCCGTCGAAGTCGAACGTCGCGATCGCCGAGTGGAGCTTCTGGACGACCGGCCGTCCGACCGTCCCCGTGTGCTTGCATTCGACGATAATCGCGCGCCGCGTGCCGTCGACGACCTCCTCCATGATGACGTCGCGACCCTCGTCAGCCGTGCGGTCGGCCTGGCGGACGTTCTCGTAGCCGAGATTGCGGAACACGTCCTCCATCACGTCCTCGAACTCGAACCCCGAGAGATCGTCCAGTACAGCCATCCTCAATTATGTGGACAGTACGTTGCAACTGCCAAATACGTTGCCGAAAGTAAGATAAGGGTGTCAAGGTTAGAGCGTCGCATTGTGGAGAGCGGCGAAGGCTGTAAGCCACGATCTGGCTGAGCTGGCGGTACTCTGATAGGGAAATCGGTGGTAGAAGCGTCTGGTTCGGTATGTGAAGATCCCGAACCACGCTTCGATGAGCGACCGATTTCCCCACGTTTCACGCTCGTATTCGCAGTCTAAGAGTTCGAGCGGCCAGTCGTACCACGGGCCGCGGTCGGTCCGCACCAGCGGGCGACCGCGGCACCGTTCGAGGACATCCTTCAAAAACAGAAGCGCATCGAGGCTCGATCGGCCGGGAGAGACTTCGACGGCAAGCTCTTTCAGCGTCTCACAATCGACTGCCGGCCAGACGTAGTGCTCGTCGCCGTCGATCTCGATTTTCGTCTCATCGACGGCGACTTCTCGTCGATCCCGGCAGCCGGGCTCGAAGAGGTCCTTCAACCGATAAAACCACTGCCTGATCGCCTCGTACGAGCGATCAACGAACGGTTCGATTCGCCGGTATGAGAGGACAGCATGGTACAAAAACGCCGCGAGGACACGCCGCTTCGTCGGCGTGTCCTCACGGGAAAATACTTCCTGCTGACGAGCCTTCTCAACTATGCGGTCGAGGATCCTCAGCTCACCAACTTACCCTTGCTCGGGCGCTTCCTTCACGCTAAGGTTGACATCCTTCCGGTGAGGGAACCACTGCGATTTAGAGGGTCTTCCGAATCACCTCGTTCACCATATCGATGGCAGCGTCGACATCCGCAGCACCGTCGTCGTTAGTCACGTTTGGATGATGCGCAGAGTATTCAGCGAGCCCGCGCGCCCGGAGAATCGTTCGTAATTCGAGTTGAGAGATGTCTGGATGATACTCCCGTTCTTCGGCTGCCATCTCCTGAATACTGTACAATAGGTTCTGGCGAAGCGTCTGGAACGAGATCGTCTCTGCCGACGACATCTTCCGGGCGAATATCGCGACGTCGTAGTCGATTTTCGTCACATCACCGGGATTTTCGACATCCATTAGCGGAATTGTGCCTCGGATCTGGAACCCAGTTTGCACGAGAATTGTGGCAATATCTCGCCATGCACTTTCCTGACCGATGTGGAACAGACAAACGAGATCACCATCAGCCCTCAGGGTGCGATAAATTTCGTCGAGGCCATTTCGAAGTGCTTGGCGATAGTACGCCTGATCTTTCCCACGGTGTTCGTTGATCGCAATCTCTCGGAGCTTCGGGACGTGGGTCGACGAAAACTCGGAATAGCGATCACTCAGGACCTCGCGAAGCCAGACGTAGTGGAAATCGTGGAGTTCACCGTGTTGCACCGCGTCGTAGTATGGCGGGTCGATGACTGCACAATCCACGCTTTTGGTCTCGATATCGAGTTGATCAACACTCGACACAGCCAACTGCTTGATCCGCTCGGTGCGGAGGGCTTCCTCTGGAAGTTGGATTTCGTCTCTATCGCCCGTAGGTGTCCGTAGTGTTTCGGAGGGAGACTCGAGGTATGTTTTGGCGGCCACATACCGGTCGTACGCCCTCCTCAAGGATCCCTTCCACTCGTCGACGAGTGGGTTTGCTTCGACCGTTTCGACGGGGATGCTGTGCCTGAACGTTCGGAATATGGTCTGGACAGAATCCCTTCTCGTGTCCCACCTGGCGTGAATATTGTTGTAGTGCAGCGTCGCCACGACGAGCGTTACGATCGTTTCTGCCACTTCTCGAGGCTCTTGTTCGTCTGCGAGTTTGAGTAGTCGTCCGAGGGCGATGCGTTGGCGCTCGGTGAAAAGTTGCTGATACTGTTCGTACCCGTAGTCCAGTAAGCGGCCCGTCGTCTTCCCTTCCTGGATTTTCGAGGTCGGGAGTGGGAGCGTTCCGAGTGATTCGCGATACTCAGACTGCGCCTCTGCCAGAGCTGTGGTATCTGTGTCGTTCAGCTCTCGATACCGGCGATTTCCATCACCGTCCTCGTAGAACACAGCGTATCGTTGATACGATGGTGTTCGATCCTGACTGTCGAAATACTCCCGCAGGTCGGTTTGAACTCCACAGTTACACTCAAACGTCCCACGCTGACAGTTTCCGTCTTCTGGGACGAACGATTTCTGACAACACTCACAAGTTACCTGTTCAGATCGATCTGCCGACGTCCGCAAAATCCGATCGTCACAGTCTATATTGGGGCAGAGATAGACCGACTCCCCCTGGTCGTTGTTCGACAATTCAAATTGGGTGTGGAGCTCTAGTGTGTCGCCACAGTCCGGACAATCAACTGTGAGTGCCATGAGATAGGCAAGAACAGTTTCCTCAGCAGGCGCGTCGAAATACGGACCTACCTCGTCCGCTGCCGCTTCGAGGAAGGAATTGAACGTCTCGTCGAAATCTGCTGGTCCGTGGACTGTCTGGCGAACCACCCACCACAGAACTGGATTGTAGTCGAATCCGACGGTATCGACACCCAGACGTGCCCCTTCGATTACTGTCGGCCCAGCCCCCATCGTCGGATCCATGACGAGCGAGTCTGACTCCGTGAGCGGAGACGCTTCGACGTAATCACCGTGCCACTCACCGTCGCGATACTCAAGGAGATCGCTGGCCGTCGTATCTTCATCTGAGAGTGTCGCTAAGAGAAGAAACCGCAGGAGTGTTCCGCCGCGGTTCCCGAACGTCCGGAACCAACTGTATGCAGGACGGTGATGGTGAGGGGCGTATAGTTCGAATTCGGCTGCCGAACGCATCTCCTCCAACGGTAGCTTCTGCCACGGATCCATTGTCCCCGTCCTCTGCCTGACAGCCGAAAAATCTTTCATTTACCGGGGAAAGAGGGAGGGTGTGTCTGGACTCACCGACCGATGTGGGTATACTATCGAAGCTGACGATGTCGGTGAGTACAGTCGAACTGTGGGCAGTTGCTGTTGGCGACCAGTAACAGGCGATCGAAATCGCTGTATCTGGCATACTACTCTGGCAGAAAAAGAGGCAGACGAACTTCTAAACCACGTCTCTCCAGGAACAAATCACCTCGGCGGAGCTTTCGTTCAGGATGTGTCGTTTCCAAACGGAGCTGCGATCACCTCAAGTGTATTCATCAACGCTGATCTCCGACAAACAGACTTTAGCAACACTGACCTTCGAGGGACTACGTTCGGTGAGGCAAACTTAGCTGACACTGACTTCACTGAGGCGATTCTGAGGGAGGCGCAGTTTGCGGCGAGTGACCTCTCCGGGGCTTCTCTAACGCAGGCGGATCTGACGGATGCCGATTTGTCGAACGCACTGGCGCCGATGGTCAATCTCACGGGAGCAAACCTCCGAAACGCCGATCTTGCCAACAGTGACCTCCGCCAAGTGACTCTGACGAACGCCCACCTTGAGGGAGCCTCATTTCGCGAGGCGAGATTGTGGGGGGCTGATTTAGCAGACGCCGATCTAACCGTGGTCGCCTTAGCGGGAGCTGATCTTCAGGAATCCACTCTCCGAGGCGCCCGGTTGTCGCAGTGTGAATTGGACAACACCAGTTTTCGTGAGGCAGATCTCTCGGGAGCGATCCTCCAGTCTGCAGCATTAGAGAATGCACGGTTGCAATCGGCGACCCTTCGGGGAGCGACACTCGTTCACTCTGACCTCCGAAGCACGTTCTGCAGACAGACCGATTTCACGGAGTGTGACCTCCGGAATGTAACTGCGGAACGAATGTACGCGCCGGAAGCAGAGTTCGACGGCGCACGTCTTACCGAGGCCAATTTGCGGCAAGCCGAGGTAACGAGTGCCTCGTTCGATGGCGTCGACGCGTCGGGAATCGACGTGACTGAGGCAGATTTGAGCGCGACTGATTGGTCGGATGCAGATCTCTCCGGGGCGACGTTCGATCAGGCAGATCTCTCCGGAGCAACGTTGTCAGGCGCCGATCTTTCGGGGGCGACGTTCAACCAGGCGACACTCAAGGATGCAGACCTTTCAGGTGCCGATTTAACCGACGTCGAATTGTCTGATACGGCGTTGACGGGTGCACTGTTGCGAGAAACGAGACTAGCCCCAGAAACCGCTTGTGGGGCTGATTTTACAGAGGCAGATCTCACTGGAGCCGATATCTCGTCTGGCCAGTTCGACGATTCGACGTTCCACGAAGCCACTCTCTCCGACGTAACAGGGACAGATGCCAGTTTTGTCGGTGCTGATTTGGAGGACGCTGCTCTCGATGCGTGTGATTTGCGCCGGACTGACTTTCGACGTGCTCGTCTCCACGGCGCTTGGTTGCGGGATATTCGACTTGGCGAAGAATCGGATTTCGGCCGCATGTGCTATTACGAAGGGGAGTCGGACAAAGCACTGGAACCGAACCTCACAACTCGCGACCAGCGGCTTTTCGAGCATACCGACGGACAATCGAAGACTGGTGCGATCCGTCACCTCCTCGGGGATGTGTATCCAGGACTGGTGCGATTTACGAATCGAGTTCGTCCCTCTCACCAACTCGAAGACGAGACCGCGGAACTCGACGATGCGATCCGTGTTTACCGAACGTATCAACGACTCTTCAGAGAGAACTCTCTCCCCAGCCTTAGTCGACGATACTACATCCGAGAGCGTCATGCGCAACGAAAGCTCGCCCTCACAGAGAACCAGTTCACGCGCTGGGCGAAGCTTTCGCTGCAGCGGTGGACGATGCTCTACGCGGAGGGAGCGGCACAGGTGGTCCTGACCTCGATGGTGCTCATTTTCGGATTCGCGATTCTGTTACCGTTCGTTGGTTTACAGCGGATCGACGGCCAAGGAGTGGCTATTCCCACATCTGGATTGGAAGCTATCGTGACCGGACGGGATCTCCTCAGTTACAGTATCAAGAACTTTCTCGCGCTCGGTGGCAACGAGTTCGAAGCGATTGGCTGGGGTGAACTCCTCGTGATGGTCGAGGCATTCACGGGAGCGCTCTTACTGGCGTTATTGGTCTTCGTCCTCGGACGCCGGGCGACACGATAGTGACTCGTTCGAGTTAGTGGACCGTACTTAGCGGCCATCCTACTATCGATACTGGATGGAAAACCTGCCACCCACTGCTCTTCCGAACCGGCCAGAGACCGAACTAACATCTAATTTCCGAACACGAACGAGAATACGTATATGGTGTCGATTTCGGGTCGTTAGTGTTTATTGCCCCCGAGAGGGGTGCGGGGAGATTCACTCCCCGTCACCGAGCCATGACCGAAGTAGAGTACCCCTGGCGAGACGAATCGCCCCGTTGTGACCCCTACCGGAAGCAGGAGTTGAGGATGAGGTCGAGAGTTTATAACCCGTTACGGGGAACCGCGGAGGGAGATGACGGAGTGTTGACCGACCATATCTGTGACTACTGTGGCGAGTCCTTTGCGACCTCCAATGAGTTGGGTGGCCACGTAACCGTGGTCCATCGTCGCGACCACCATCTGCTCCCACGGAAATTCTTCGTCGGCCCCGACGGGCAGTTTGACCACGAACAGGCGAATCGAGTCTCGAATCTCGTGACGGTCTGTTCGAAGCATCATCTCATCAGGGAAGACGTCGCCCCGCAGCGATTGGATACGATTGTCGACGCCACACGGCCACCAGAGCGAGGCAGGCCGGAGGGTGTTGCTCTCCCCCTACGAGGGGATGAGGGGTAACCCCTCGTGATTCAAATGCGAGAGACAGACGAGTCTATCCCGACGCCCAATACAGACGGTCTCACGAACAGAGAACGGCTCCTGTGGCACCTCACTAGTGCCTCGCAAGCGCCGAGTCGGCGGAGACAAAAACCCACCTCCGAGGAGCCCTTGCTACGTATCGGAATCTTCCGCCGTCACCACTCGTCGAGTGTCCGCTCTGTGGGAAAGTCGGGCTTCCAGATCGAATCCAAGCTTACAAGTGTCGACAGTCGTAGCGTCGTTTTTTGTGCCTCGATGGGTGGAGATCAGAACGCTTCCCGCCTTCGGAGGATGCTATGAAAGACCCAGAGGAAGCTACGGTCTTCGCAGGCCTCGATGGGCGAACCGAGACTGAACTACCCGAGTGGTACGCCGAGCAACACGGGGGTCCCGAACCAATCAGCTTCAGTGAGGCGATTCGAAACCTCCCACAGGCGGTCGATACAGCAGTCGCATATCGCAACCCGTACAGCGATGAGTGGGTTGAAACAGAGCGATTCAACGCCATCGTCGAGCCGTCGCGATTGCAAGCAGAAGCGGATGGGGACACCGAGGCAGAGTCGCTATTTCACATCCCGACTGACTCGTACGCGATCATCAACCCAGTCGACGTCTACGGGCCGCTGGAGGAGGTCCTCCGCGAGGAGACCATCGACGGGACGCCGCTGGGTGAGGTGATGTTCGGCGAGATTCGGCGCTACCGGGGCGGCGGCGAGGTCCACATGGACATCATGTTCGACGGCCTCGAGGTACGCCTCCCTGACCGGTCGGACCCGATCACGATGGGCGTCACGTCGGGCTACGACTTCTTCGGCGAGCACGCCGTCTACGTGGAGGGGTTCGCTCAGGACGGCTACTGCTCGAACACGATGCGCTCGCTCACCGACAAGGAGGTCATCAAACACGTCGGCGACGTCCGGAACTTCCGCACCTGGTGGGAGGAACTTCTCGCACAGGTCGAACTCGTCGCCGACGATCTCTTCGAGTTCATCCGGGACGCCCAGGACATCGACCTCGACCTCTCGGACCTGCCGTTCACCATCACGGAGTTCTACACCCTACTGGGGTTCCCGGACTACCTGGCCGAGCGTGCCGCCGGCGATGCAGAAGCCAACGCGGCATCTCCCTTCGAGATCGATATGTGGACGCTCCACTCCGGCGCGACGTACGCCCTCACTCACTTCTTCCAGGGGAAAGAAGGGGCGTCCCTCGATCAGTACGTCCGCATCGCCAACGACATCCTGTTCAACCCGGAAGGCACGATCGAGCGCGTCGAGCAAGCGTACGAGCAGCAGTTAGAGGCGGACGGTGACGACGGGTCCCAAGCCTCGTTGGCCGGCGAACGAGCGCTGGCGAGCATCGAGCGCGTCAGTGACGACCTGCAGGAGAAAGTCGAGCAATTCGAAGAACGCGAGGACGCCCTGCGTGAGCGGTTCCAAGAGGCGATGGCCTGACGCCGCGTCGGTGATGTAGTCGCCTGTTCTGTCTTTCTCGCCCTAGAGGGCTGGAGGGCTACCGAGATGGAACAGTCCACGATTAGCGACGGGAGTGACGACGAATTCCCACCTGAGAAGCGTCTTGAAGCACCGAATTACCGATTGGTCAAGGCCGGTATCGCGACGATCCCGGATATGGAAACCCTCAAAGAGTGTGTTGCCTACGAGAACGCCCACCAGAACCGAACGAAGATTCTGCGCCGGCTCAAGTGGAAGGCTGAAGAGCTGCGTGAGGACGAAGATTGAGCTCTGTTCTTAACCAACATTTCCCGCGTGAGCTTCAGTATTGTTGGTTAATAAGCTGTGCTCTGTTTTTCGTACCCCGGAGAGGGTGAGGGCTCCTTCGAGAGACCTCAGAGGTGACTATCAGTGAGTCAACAACAGCGTCCCGACAACGTCTCGATCGACGAGATCCCGGTCGATATCGACAACACGCAATCAGCAGAGGTCGATTCCGCCGACGTCCCCGACGAAATCGAATCTATCACCCGTGGGCTCGCTGATGAGCAGCCGCCGTCGAACCCCTTAGTGGTTCTCAAAGCGGCCCGGTGGTGGTACATTCACGGCAAGGGCGGCACGGATCCCGCCTTCCAGTGGGCCATCGAGTGGGCGCGTCACCTTGCGACCGACACGCCTAGCGACGTCGAGCGGTTCGATGAGTTCCTCGAGTACCTCGTCTCGGTTGGCTTTGCGGACGAACGCCACGAGCTCCGCTGACCGACAGAGCGGTTTTTGAACGCCCCTGAAGGGTGCGGCGCGGTCTGAACAGACGCAGTCGCCGTGAACTTGATTCGGTGAACACAATGGCTACGACTAGTGACTCGTCGGTCTCCTTCGACCAGACCGACACGCGATCAGACGAGATGAACAGTACCATCGAACAGTGGATCGACGACCTCGTCGCCGGCGTCGACGACGCACAGGCCAGCGAAGAGTTCCAAGAGTGGCTCGACGTCCAGAGTCGCTTCCACGACTACTCGTATCGGAACACGCTCCTCATCAAGCGGCAATGTCCCGAGGCGAGCCGGGTTGCGGGCTACCGGACGTGGCAGGAGGAGTTCGACAGGCACGTCACGGAGGGCGAGTCGGCCATCTGGATCTGGGCGCCGATCATCACCAAGCAGTGTCCGGAGTGCGAGAACTCGCCGAGCTACCACGAGGACAGTGACTGTGAGTACGACGAGACACCGCCTGAAAAGTGGTCGGAGGGCCTCGTCGGGTTCAAGCCCGCGCCGGTGTTCGACGTCTCTCAGACCGAAGGCGAACCGCTTCCTGATCTCGATACGGAAGCGACCGGGGACGCCGGCGACCTCGTCGAACAGTTGACTGTCGCCGCTGACGAGCTCGGTGTGACGGTGCGGATCGTTCCAGCCGAGGAGTGGACCCACGGCGAGGCAAAGGGCATCTGCGAGCAGCTGAGCCTCGTCGACGCTCAGCCGCTCGTCGAGGTGCGTGATCGGGAGAACGAGGCCGACCTTGCGCGAACGCTGATCCATGAGTACGCGCACGCCCTGCTCCACTTCGACATCGACGACGACACCGAGCGGTCGAAACGCGAAGTCGAGGCCGAAGCCGTCGCGTACGTTGTCGGGCGCTACTGTGGGTTGGACACCAGCGGGTCGGCGTTCTACCTCGCTGTGTGGGAGTCAGAAGATCCCGAGATTGTTCGCGAGCGCCTCGGACGGATCAGTCGAACGGCAGAAGAACTCATCGACGTCCTCGAGGACAGAGTCTGGCAGCTTTGTTAACCAACAGATAGAGGAATATCTTCAAATTCGTTGGTTAAGTTTTTCAGCGCCCGCCGAGGGGCGGAGACGCATTCTGATCTCCGTTGAATTGAACTGACCCATGAATTAACTAATGAATTCCTCGAAGCTTTCTGGAACATCATCGTCATCCTCCTCATATTCGAATGAATCCGCTTCGAGAACACCGAGGAAAACTGGTCCCTCTTCAGTAACGGTAATCATGTGATCAGCTTCGTTGACGATGATTCGACCGCCTCCTCGAAGTCGATAGACGTATTCGGCGACTGCTTCGACTTCAGGGGTCGTGATGAATTTACGACCGTCAGCAGAATCCTGAAATGGACGGCCCTCGGCGTTGACACTGATAGTTCGACCACGGCGCGGGCCCTCGTATGGATCACCTCGCTCGAGTTCGGAAATGTCGGGTATTTCAGGTGGTTGGTACGACGAAACGTCGGGTTCGAACTCCGGATCGGGTCCAACTAGATCCCCTTTGATCACTTCCTCACCGGTTTCCCATCTGTAGTACTGATGTGTACCTCCAATTTCGGCTTTCCAATCAACCTCCTCGAAAATCCGCTCATCGACGGTATCTCGCGCATATAGGACGTAAAGCGTCGATGGTTCGTCGGGCTCGTTCCCAGTCCGCAAGATGCGTCCAAGTGTCTGGATCCGCTCCCGAACGTTGCCCGATGAGACGCGGATGATTCCGACATCAGCTGACGGGACGTCGACGCCCTCTTTTAATGCCTGAACACTCAACATAACGTTAGCAAATCCGTCATCACGGAACCACTCGATGGCCCAATCGTTCCACTCGTCGTTTCGATGGCCGGAGTGGTACATCACAGGTGCATAGCTCCCGCTGAAAAAGAGGTTCTCGAGATCGCGGTTCACTTCCTCAAGTTCGGTTTCATACTGGTGATAGAGGTTCGCGCGCCCTTGCTCCTTCGAGCCATATTTTCCGGTCTGGGTTTTTTCATCACGTTGATCGTATGGGGCGATCATCTGCTCGAGTTGCTCGATCCGTTCTTGGAAAACGATCGACTTCTTATCTGCCTCGATAGCCGATTCGAGGAGCCGGTGTGTAATCGCCTGTCGAGAGACGGCTTCAGCGATCAACTCACGACGACGCGTCGTGTATTCGAAAAAGTCAGAGATGGCAGGCGTGGCCGAGTTAGAGGACTCCATAATCGTCTGGAGTTTTTGCGGATAGCTGCCCTGTAGTTCTGCCAGACGGTGACTGTGCCGAGCTTCGATGTCCTGAACGGCTGAGGAGACCTTCTTCGAGAACTGATCGTAGGTGTGTCGTTCCGCCGGTGTCAGCTCGAAGCCAACGTAATTGATAGTGAACTCGGATATGAGTCCGCGGTCGATACCCTCTTCATAGCTCAAGCGATAGAATAGTGACCCCAACGCGTCGAGCAGACGCTCATCGTCTTCCGTGAGATCGTCTGATTCAGGATTAATCGTCGAGAGGGGCGTTGCGGAGAGTCCCAGCGTCGCCGAGTTCGGATACTCGAGGACGCGAGAGTGGACGTCACCCGTATAGCGGTGACACTCATCAGCAACGAGGAGGTGGTCATCAGTATTCGCGTCGCGAAGCGACGTCTCAAGGTAGTCGTCTTTGACCGCCGAGTTAACGATGCTGACGAGGATCCGGCAGTCCTCATGCGAGTCTTTATGTCCATCACCGGCCCAGCCGATATCCGAGAGCGGAGCGTTCAACTTATCGACAAACTCCCGAAGCCACTGGTGCATTAGTACCTTTGTCGGAACGACGACGGTAACGACGCCGTCCGGGTGCTTCTGAAGCCACTCGTTGATAGCACCGAGTGCCATTACGGTCTTTCCGGCACCCGTGACCACTTGGGCAATGCCACGTTCGGGCGCGGAATCTCCGTCACTGAACCAGTCGTCGATCGCTTCTCGTTGCCAGTCGAACAGCGAGAAATCAGGTGGCGGGGTGTAGTGATCACGGACCGTATCGACGCGACTCTGAAGATCACGCCTCGAGATCCCCGGACTCGCTGCTGCACGGATTTCGCGTGCTTCGGCTTCGGTTTCGGCAGCAAGAATGTCCCTGAGCGTGTCTTCGTACAATCCGCCGAGCTCCTGTCCCCCGATACCCGGGAATTTCTCCTTGATACGTTCCCGCAACTCGCCGCGAATGTCCTCGTCCTTTTGATAGCTCTCGGAGAGATGTATCTGTGGATTCGCCACGTCGCTCTTTCGAGAAGTCTCGCGGACGTAATCCTCAAGAAACCGGTTGTAGAGCTGTCGGTGGCGGCCCCAGCCACCAGATTCACGGTACATGTAGTACTTCACCAGCGCTTTCTTGATCGTATCGCGTGGGACGTCAACGGACGGGCCGCGATGATGGAACCAGCGCTCGAGTCTGAAGAAGACGTCCGCACGCCGCCAGCGATTTTCGAATGTACTAGATCTGGGGCCAGTCACGTATCCGTCATCGGTTTGACGGAGCGCACCGAGTTGAACGAGTAGTTCCGGATATCCGCGAATACCTGCATCGTTGTATTCGTAATCGAATTGAGCAGTCAGCTGGTCTCTGATTTCTGTACTCGAAAGGGGTTCCTCCGCATGTATCACGACGTAGTGTACTCGACGGAGTCCCTCGATTCCCTCTGGGAAGTTCCCAGCGAGAACCCAGCTCTGTTTGATCCCGCGCCAGAGGAACTCCGCATACTCGATCTCGCCGTTTGCGAATTCGTCCGCGAATTTCCAGATACTTATCTTCCCGTCGACCTCGCGAACGATCCCGAGCCGAATAAACGTAGAGAGGGCCCGCTGCATGTAACTCGAAGAATAGCGGCTTCCGTTAGGCTTCCGGCACTCTTCGCGACAGATGTCTTCGAATTGATCGCGTGTAAGTTCACCGTCATGGCGTCTAGCGACGTTGACGAGCGTCGGTATCCATTCAGGTCCTCGTTCGATACCGAATATCGGAGTCGGAAAGCGTCGTCCCATTAGTCAGTCCAGTTGTCGCGGTTCGATGTGAATCAGTTCTAATCCAGATCCTTCGCTGTATCGGTAAAGTAGTGCTCATCGTTGACGACAGGTTTCGGAATAAGACCCTCGTCGTACTGGCTGAGATGACCGAAATACATTGGAAGAAGCCCGTCAGGCGCAGACTTACTTTCCATTCGTTTCAAACGACGAGTGACGAGCCGTCTCTCCGCATTCGAAGCCGTTTGCTGCCACTCACTGAAGGCTTTACCAATTCGTTCTTGTTCGCTCGCCGGAACGTTCTCACGGTTTATATTCCCCCAGATATGACCATGTTCATTAATGTAGATCAGCCCACCAGGAGGGCGGAATCGTTTGTATATTTCTACGATCTCTGAGTGATCGAACGCTGACTCGAAGTAGTAGTCCTGCCAGCTCCAGCAGAGGGTATCATCGGAAGTCACTGCCCATGTTTCACCGTGTTTGAATGATAGGCCGGACCAGACACTTACGTCTCCCACAGCCTTAGGTGGGGCGGGATCGTTCGAGAACGCCTGAAAGTCGAACATTCCTTCGATCTGTCCAACGTAGACTGGAATATACCCACGGGAGACAGGCGCCTTTCCTCTCTTCCGATAATCAGAATCAGGTATTTTCGTGAGGATTTCGCCTGCAGCTGTCAGCCGAAAACTCCCTAGACCGGCCTCTTTCCCGAGATCACGGAGAGCTTCCTGGAGTCCGTCCGGAACATCCGTTATTGCCTGGATATCACCCATGTGGCTCCATTTCGCGACAGCGCCGTGTTTTCTCGAAGTGACGATGCTGTATTCCGAGCCGCGATATGCAGAAGGCCATGGGTCACCAGGCAAGACAGTTACTTGTCGACCTCCCTCTACGGGAACATCTGTGGGCTGCTGTTCGAGGGCCGCTTGAGTCACTTGTGTACCCATTAGCGGTCCCCCTCCGGCTCATCAAGTCGGTGGTCCTCCACCGAAAGGTCGCTTTCGTCGTACGAACCCATGGCAGCCCACGCCTCGAGGGATGATTCCTCCTTCTCGCTCAATGGATCCGTGAGTCGGGTCGCTTCTTCGATTTCTATCGGACGATCGTCTTCCGATAGCTGTCCGACATAGACCGGTAACATATCGACATTGCCGCGATCGCGTCGGAGCTTGAGGATCCGCTTGACCGGGCGGGGGAGGTCACGGAACTGTTCTTGGACGTCAGGCGGTGATTCCTCAGTCGGGATTTGTGTGAGGACATCACCCGCCGGAGTGATCTGAAAGGACCCGCCATCGGGCCGCAGCTGTCGCAATTCGTCAATAATTCTGTCAGGAAGTGCGTTGACGAACGAGTGCCGGAGTTTCGTCGCTCCGTTCTGCCACCAGAACCGAGTGCCGCTGAACGAATATTTGGCGCCGTCGTAGATACTGGGCCAGAGATCTCCCGGACTCAATCCACGAGGATTGATCGGTACCGCGTGTTCCGGTTTCTCAGGCGGGACAAGTTTTCCATCGAACTCGATATCACAGACATAGATGGTTTCGTAGTCGTTCGAATCACCGTCGGTATCGGTCTCGAGTCGCGAAATGACGGCACCACCCTCTGTAACCCTCATGGCGCCGCCTTTATACTTGATTCCGAGGAAATTCTCGACGAGACGAGTCGGAGTAGGTTCAAGTTTCAATCGATCAGTTCCATTGTAAACTTGCCACCACACCTCTCCGTCCTGATTTGCACTTAGTCCGTATCCTCGGTAATGGTACGGCCACCTGTCCCCGGGAGAGATGCCACCTGTCATATACGGACAATTATATTGAAAGTACTTGGTTCAACCGGCTAACGAATAACTGATGGTTCGATATAGATCAAATCGAGGTCCACATGGTAGATGGTTTTTATTATCGTTTCAGAATTGACCGGGCCCGTGAGAGGAAACTCCCACGTGGACCTGTTTCAGTAGACTCACCTAACCACTCGAAGAATTCGTCCGGCGTTTTGATGATGAGATCTAGCCCCCGCTTTTCGATACGAACGGTCATCGGCGGATCTCGCTTGTACTCGTGGAGTTCGAAGTTCATCGATTCGGGGAACGTGACTTGGAGCGTATCTCCGTCTCTGGTGATCGTCACATCCTCGCGATCGATGAGGTTCCGCCATCGCTCGCGACCCGTATCGTAAGCGTTCTCAGCCGGGTCTTTCGGGAAGTAATTGGGGACCGAACGATCTGCATATTCGTATAGATCCAACATCGCCTCTCGCACTTCGCGGAGTGCATCGGAATCTTCGCCGAGTTCGAGATCTCGATTCAGATACTCGTATCCGAACCACTGATAGAGAGGATTCTCCGTATCGATCAACCGATTGACCTCCGCCTCACCTTGATGTGAGGTCATAAAGTTGACGTCGAATCGCAGAATCTTGGCCCGGTTCCGGAACCACTCACCGGGGCGTTTGTCGTTCGAAATGAACGCGAACATTGGATACGACGTCTCACCGGTCCAGCCGCTCCAGTAGTTACGCAGCGTGTCCAGCGAATTCACCTTCTGCTTGGTGATGTCGTCGACTACAACCGGGAACGACGTATGGACCGACCGTAGATTACGGACCTTCCGTTTGCCGATCTCGTCGGCGTCAACCGGCGCTTCGACTCGGTTTCCGCTAATCAGCGAAAGGGCGAATCGACAGAACGTCCCCTTGCCACCGTTCGACTCGCCGAATACGTAGAGGTACGGTAGGGCTTTATCGAGATTAATACCGTGTCGCTGATAGAACTCCGCTTGTCGATTCGCAAACGGTGCCCAGAAGAACCACAGAAGCGCCTCGTACATGTGTGCTTTCACCGCTGTGGGATTATTGGAATTCCCGTAATCGTCGACGGTCTCAAAGTACGCCTCTATCTCAGCGAGAGCATCGTTAACCTGTTGGGGCTCACCTGGAGGTCGGGTAAGGCGATAGACAGTCCCATCGTAGTGGAATTTGAGTTGGTCTTCCTCTTGGTCGAGATGCATCGTCGGGACGTCGAACACCTGCTGGGCATACCGCTGAAACGCATCAGGCGTCGCCGTCAACGTATCGTTCGAGACGGTCGCATCGAAGTCCGACATCTGCGATAACGTATCGACAGTCGACTCGTCGTATCCTCGCAGCGAGAGCGTGATACGATCCTGCGGCGCATCTTCCAGTCCCGGCTCAGCGTCGTCAGTTTCCGATACAGGGTCGCTCTCTGTTGTCTCGGATTCATCGCTCGATGATTCCTCGTCATGTCCGTCTCCGAGAACGAGATCGACCGTATCGACCTCGGCATCGATGTGATCGGCGAGACGACCGTGGACTTCACCGAGTTCGTCTTGTGTTCCGACCGCACCCTCGGTGAAGAGTTTAATCACTTCCTCTCGATCGTCCTCCGAGTGTTCGATCTGTTCCGTTAGATCCTCGAGGAACGGACCACTGTTATTATACGAGTCGCGGTGGTCTCGGTACAAATCTTCGAATTCCCCGAAAAGGTCACTGGCAGTGGTCGTCTCGTACACGACGCCGACGTTGGTCTGATTCGACCACGCATTGCGTGAGAGGTTCGGAGAACCGACGATGACTTTCGCCGGCGATCTTTCGGCTTCGTCTTCTTCTCCAGATTGCTCATCGTAATCGAACGTCATTTGATCGCTTTTCCCCTCGCTCTCGATATCGTCATCAGACCCATTAGCGGTGTCTGCATACTCGATCAGATAGAGTTTGGAGTGGACTTCCTTATTCTCGCAGAGGTAGATGACGAGCTTCCCTTCCCGGCGAAGGCGCTCGAGTCTGTCAGCGAGGTCCGGCTTGTCGATGAGTCGCTCGCGATAGTCATCGACGTCACCGACGATCACCTCAAGCGATTCCAGTTCATCGAGATCCTCGAAGAGATCGAGAATGAACTCCGGGGAGTCGCAGTACGTGACGACACGCATCCGTCGTGCATCCTCGAAGAGGTCGGAGAACGAGCGCCAGCTTTTGAAAATCTCGACGTAGCTATCGTCCGTTTCGGCGGTGTCAATCGGAATGTCGAATTGCATCTGTCGTGGAATGGGCGTCTGAAAGTGGTGATTCGAGTTGGTTCGGGCTCACAGCATCGCTGTCTCAGAGGTATGGGACACCGCGAATGAGCTCTCCATTGACGAGATATCCCTCTCGAGCGTGTTCGGCACAGCGATCGGCGTAGTACGTCGTGATCGGTAAGCGCGTACTCCGCTGTGCGCTCCCGACGTGACTCTCGCTTAGCCAGTACACCTGCTCCAGTAACGTCCGCATCGGCGTCTCGCCTGCTCGTCGAACGATTCGAAGGGACCGTGGTGTCCCGAGTCCGTCATCCTCATCGAACTCCGGACGTCCGGTCGTCGTGAGGAATCCGTAGTCACCGCTCTGGGCGACAAAGAGACGGCCTTTGTGATCGACCTGGAACTGGTCGTCTTGATAGACGGCAGCTCGCGGAGCACCGCTCTTTCGAACGTCGAGAATATCGATATCGATGTCCGTTTCGTCGAACGGTTCGAGGATGGTATCGACGTCCTCGAAGAGGCGGCCATCGCGATGAATCACGATGTTATTGGGGGATTTGCCCTCTTCACGTACGAACTCGCGATGGACGTCTTTGAGAACGTCGACGATAGCGTTCTCGTCGAACGTCTCGCCGGACTGGAGCGATTGCGTTTTCGAGACGAAGACGGTCCCATCGGAGAGGACGACGTTCGCACTCGCCCCGAGGAACTGTCCAGTCTCCGGGTCGCGTGTCGCATCGAGGCCGACGAAGCAGTCGACATCGCCCGGCATCTCGTCGACGCGCCACGGAACTCCGCCGGCACCTGCGATCACTCCGAGCGCAGTGTTTCGGAGAATCCACCTGTCGTCGAGGTTGTCCTCCCGGACCATCTGTGACGGGATGGTTTGCTTGCCGAGCGATTTCTTGAACTCGGGATACGGATCGTCGATGGTCCCGTTCCGGATGAAGTCGTTGTCCGGCGCGGGAACGACAGCGAGGACGATATCGACATCGTCGACCGCTGCGGCCGTCGTATTGTAGTTGATCGCGTTCCCCAGTCCGTACTCGTCGTAGGAGATGTCGTCCGGTGAGCAGCCGATGGTGGCGAGCTGTCGTTCGAGTTGCTCTCTGAACGACGCGAACTCGTCAGTGTACCGTTCGGGGACGAGATAGTGGAGGTGGAGCGACGATGGACGGCGATAGATCCCGTATCGCTTCAGTCCGTTGTTCGGCAAGGTCGTCGTTTGATCGTCGCCGAATCGCAGGTTGTCTGAACGGTCGACCTCCGTAGACATGAACGAGATGTTCGGTCCGACGGGATTGGGTTCGATCTGCGCGTCGACCTCGGAAAGCGAATCCAGCCGAGCGACGAATCGCGTTGCCTTTCGGAACCGGTCGTCGGGAAGCATCTTGGCGGCGCGGTCCCATTTGCGGTGGAACGTCGGCGCGAGCTTCTTGACGATCTCCTTGCGCGGAGCGACCCGGAGTAATTGCGGGACGTGAAGGTTCGTCTCGTCGGAATTGGGATTGTACTGTATTTCGACAAGCTGTGGGTCCTCCGACCGAAGTCGCTCGAGCATATCGTCGGAGATGCGGCCCTTTTGCTCGTACCAGTCGGCGAGCGACTGATTTCCGAAGTCGTCGACGGGATCGGTAAACGTTACGTCTGCAAATCCTTTGAGTCGGCCGCTACCCGATTTTTCGTACCTTTCCGGATCATGTTCGACAGGCGTATCGATGAGTTCGTCGACGGAAGCATTGATCCGATCAACGTACTTGTCGACGGTAACCTGGCTCCGTGCATGATAACTGATGTCGATCCCGACGAACGCCTTGCCAGACGGGAGAATTTCGAGACGCGCCGTGTACGCGAGACACGCCTCGAAGAGCCCATCTTGCCCCGTGATGACCGGGTCCTGTGTCCGGATGCGATCGACGCGACCCGTCTCGTACGTTTCATCGTCGACTGCGGTTTTGAACACTTGCTGGAGCAGTCGAACGAGGCATTCGTTATCCGTCTCGTCGTCCGCCCGAAGCGTCACTCGAGACTCATCAGTTAATTCAAACGGATCGGGGAGCGCGTTCGTCAACCGATTGGTCGCGATAACCGAGAAGATACCAGCGTGCGTGACGGCAGCGTCACTACACGATCGAAGATACGCGGCGAGTGTATACGTTGCGTCCATCGGATCATCGTCGAACGGTCCGTCGGCCTCAATCCGATACTCGTAGACGTCTACGGTCTCGAATTCACGGTCGATCGGAAACAGTGAGAGATACGGGAGTCCGTCTTCTAGGCTATCGAATTGCTTGTCAGTTGATTCAGCTGTCGTAGACTGCTGCGATCGATCAGAGTCTATCGGATTGTCAACCGGGTCGGCGTGCAGTCGTGACGAACCGTTCAGACTCTTTTCGCCACGGAATTCGTTGCCACGTGCGTTTTCGAGTTCATACCACCGACCGCGTTCCCATGCGAAGTCGCACAGGGCGTTGTTCTTCCAGATGGTAAGCGGAAATTCGTTTCCGTCGGTGTCGCGAACGCGAAGCCGTTTTGCCATCTTTTCAGAGGGTCGGTCCAGTTCGGACAGGACCTTGACCTGTATATCAATTCGTTCCCCGTCCTCGATATCGGACTGCGTCGGCATCGATTCGAACGAGATGGCCGTAGTACTAAATAATTTTCTACTAGCGTATTTTAGGAAACGCTATTTAGAATATATTGCATTCAGAAACCCACATAGTGTTCTGATGTAGACATCGATTATGCATTCAACACTTTCGACTGCTAGTACTCTTCTCACAGCCGATCAGGAGGGAAAATACGGGCTTTCGATTCTACTTCATATCGATACGATCGAACGAACACCCGAACACGACGCATGGGGACAGATCGTCCACTGTTCGGACCGAAATGAGGTTTATGTAAAAGTCACCGTCTTCGCTGGCGAGAAACTAGCCATTATAGCTTACAGAGTGGACTCTGTATCCTATTCGAGATGTTATTGTGTATTTAGCGTGTTTCAAATGTCCCTAATAGAAACAGCTATATGACTAGGTCCTGTTATCCATAATATGGAGGTTTCTTACGAACATGCGAATCCGAGGGCGGGCAACGAGTCGTTTCTTCTTCGGGTTCAACGAGAGTACGAACGGCAGACTCCCTGCATTCTCGTCGATGCGGGGGACGGCGTCGACACATCGACACTACTCGGTGACGACGAATACTTGGCAGCGATACTCCTCACCCACGCGCACCTCGATCACTACCAATCGTTGGACGAGGCCCATCGTGACGGGGCACCGATTTTCACGTCCCCCGGAACAGCGGCGATCCTCGAGGACGTCTTAGCAGAAGGTGTACGGCACCATTCGATGTCAGATCCTGACTCGATACTCGAACGAGTCGAAGCGATCGACGACTGGGCCGATGTCGTCGGTGATGACATCAGTGTAGCCCCCGTGCCAGCGGGGCATACGCCAGGGGCGTGCGGATTCCTGATTCGAGCCCGCGACGGACAGGAGAGTTTCCGTGCGCTCGCTACCGGGGACTTCACACGACGCGACGCTGGCGGATACATCGGATTCGATCCGGAACAGTTCCTCGAGGTCGATGCACTATTCCTCACGGCCGCGACGAACGATGGCGTCGACGAGACGATCACTGATATCGTCGAGACGCTCGCCGCTCGTGCCAACGCTGGCTCGAAGACGCTCTGTACGGCAAGTGGACTGACTGGCGTTCACCTCGCAACGCTTCTCGGTTCGATCGAACACGAACTCGGCTATTCAGTTCCAGTTACTCTCGTCGGACAAGTCGCGAAACTCTACGATGCATTGGAATATGACTATCCGAACGTGGAGACCATCCCAGAGTTCGCGATTCCTCACGACTGCCTCGAGGAAGGGACCGTAACTATCGCCGGGCCGGAGGTTCCGACCGAGGGAAGCAGCGAACGGCTCTTCGAGGCGATACGTGACGACGGGAATGCGACGCTGATACAGGTTCAGGGCGGAACCACGACTGCGAAAGACGCCGGCGACTTCGCTGGCACCGTTTCGTCGTTCACGTTTTCGAACCATCCGACCGAAGCGGTTCTCGACGAGGTCGTCGAAACGATCGCTCCAACCCACGTCGTCATCACGCACCAGCGTGGCCGATCCCTGAAGCGGTATAAAGACAAGTGGGACGCATATACGTGGGCAACCGGCAGTTCCGGAACGGAGCAGTTGTATCAGGACGGAAACTTCTGTGCACCGGACTGGATCGGTGATGCCGCGAAGCGACGTGTGCGTAATTGCGACGAGCAACGGAGCACGATCGACGTCGGAGACGGGGTCCTGCAAGCGGCAGCGAGCGTTCCGGTACTCGAGCGCCGAGGGATGGCCACCCTCGAACAAGAAGGCGTAGACGTCGCTCGGCTCCGCGAAGAACTCCATATCGGTCGATCTCAGCCCGAGGAGGCAGTGGCGACTCAATCCGTAGAGCCCGAAACGGAGACAACTACCACGCAGAACGCACACGTCGCTCCGACTCATGCGACCGATGGCGGATTGTATCGAACTGTCGATCAGCCATCGAACGACACCAAGTATGTGACGCCGAATCCGTCGAAGGTGCCTGACGAGATCGTAAATCCGACGGTCGTCAACGTGCTGTGCGAGTCGGCGTCAACGGAGAGCAATACCTCCTCGGATGATACTACTGCCGAGCGGACATCGAAAGCTGAATCGAAGGAAGCCAGCGGAAAAGATGCTGATAGCCTCGGAGAGGGCGAATCGGCTACCGAGACGGAAACTACTGATGAATCGACTGCAGTCTCGTACACAGAGCAAACTGAGAGCGAGACCGAGGACAAGAATACGGAAGATTCGGATTCGACAATGAGCAAAACTATAGCTGAAGAGACAACAGGGACGGTGACCGACGAAACAGTTCGGATCGATCCCGCAATTCGAACACTCGCCGAACGCCGGGCCAGTACCGAGGGCGAATCGACCGCAGCGTTCGTCGAGTCGGCAGTCAAAACGTACCTCACGGAAGTGCTACGGGGCAACCAGCCGTGGTCCGAATGGGAAGGAATCATAGAACGAAAACTCACGATCGATGCCGATCCGGCACTCGAGAAGCTCATCGCAACTACTGCGGCGAACGATGACGCCTCGGACGCGGAGTCCTTCGTCGTTCAGACACTCTGCGATGCGATCGGTCTCGATGTCGATGATCGCGAGCTACCGGTCAGTACCCTCGAGGAGATGGACGAACTCATCGTTGCGACAACCGAGAACGAGAACTGCCCTCACGAAACGAAGGACGAAGTCGTTCAAGCGGCTCTTGTGCGACAAGTCTTGTAATCGGTAGTAGTACAGTCTATCTACGAGAAAATCGAAATAGCGCAATTGAGATGCACGAATATTTATGCTGACCGCTAAAAAGGAGAGACAATGACCGACGCAGGTAGTGAAGAGAAGTTTATCGCCGACGCTAAGCGCCACAATGAGTGGTGGAGGGAGGAGCGACCGGCGACAGTCTTAGAAGCTGCCTCACTCACACCGCGTTCCGACTTTCACCAACTTCTCAAAACGGTCAACGAAGCGCGACAAAACGGCACGGAAAATCTCGTCTACCAGATCTACGGACAGACCGGAATGGGAAAGACGACTCTCTTCCAGCAGCTCATCGCGGCACTGCTGGATACAACCGATTTTCCGGGAGGAGGACGCGATCACGAAATCGCAGGATCAGTATCGCCACGCCAGATACTATATGTACCACTCGAAGCGTCGCTCTATCACTTAGAGCGGCCAGAAGATGCGATTACGCGGTTGAAGCAAGTCGTAGACTACTTCGACTCACACGTTGCTCCGCGGCGAGGTCAAAAGTACATATTTCTGGACGACATCGGTGCGCTCAATCTCGAGGAAGACGAACACAATGAGCTTCTCGATCTAGTCGACCAGCGAACATATCTGTTTCTCACTGGAATCGTCGCTTCGCAAGTCGATCTCAAGACTCGATCAGATGCCGACGAAATAGACGCATTCAAAGGCCCCACACCAGTGCTCCCAATGAAATTCGTCGATACGGTTCAACATCGCGCCGCCGAGGGTGGCCTCCAAGTGGACCTCGGCTCCGAATTCAGGGAGCAACTTGAAGCATATCAGTCAGACGGATTACCCGGACCAGCACCGATCAAAGCGGTTCGACGGTCGCTCAATTTGAGAGACGGTGGTGCTAATATCGATGACGCGATCGCGTCCCTCAATGAGCTCTATTTTGAACACCTCTCACCGAGTCAGCGAGATGACCTCCACGATGCGTCTCGTGAGTACTTGCAAATCGGCGGGACGGTACACCGTGCCAGTGACGCGTCAGTACGAAATGAACTCACTAAATCATACTTCTTGCTGTATCTGTACAAGGAGTTAGCGAAGCACGAATCCATTCAAAAGCCCGAAAATCTGCACAAACTCAGTTCGATCGCAGCGAGTCAAGCCGGCGAGGAACTTCGATACACGGATATCAGTGATCGAATCGGTGTCGATCGTCGGACTGTCGACAGTTATCTCGAGGCATTGGATGAGGGAATTGCAGTGTCCGAGTCCCACGATTACTCGCTTCGTCGATATCGACGAACTCGTCTGTATCTCCGCAATCCCCGGCACGTTGTTCTGTTATCACAGCGTCAAGAACACTATGGATTCGAGGAGTACAGTCACGAAGGCACACTCAATCACGAATTCGAGTACAAATTGGCCAGAACGGTCGCGTTCGACCACGCAAAGCGTCTCGCGTTCACCGTCGGCGCCTACGACGTCGAATACTGCGAGACGAACTCTGGACTCGTGGATTACGTCCTACAGTGCGAGGGAAACGTTCTGCCGTTCGTACTCTCTTACCATCCCAATACGGACGCTGCCGAACAAACTGCGATCGAATTCGATCCTGCGGTCGGCCAACACACGAAACCCGGTAGCGAGGAGCTACAAGACTACAACTACAAAGCACCCTGCCGGTTCATCATCACAGATAGTCTTCCGAAAGACATACTCGAGCAGGGTTCGCTGCGTATTTCCTATGACGATAGCGATGTCTGCTATCTTCCATATTGGCTATTCTTACTGATCTGTTGAATCTTGAATTCATTTTCGCTGGCGACTCGAAGCGATGGACGTCTCACTCCTCTCGAAAGGTGGCCGCTACGAGGTACAGTCCGCGTCCGGCAACAGGTACGAACCCCGGTAGTACCTATTCGTGAGCTCTTGGACGCGGCCCTCGATCGGCATGGTCACCTCGTACCGTTCCTCGAGTTCGACCAAGGCCTCATTCGCGAACGTGGCGAACTGATCGTCCCCCAGGCGTTCGATCTGGGCTTCGAGTTCATCCCGGGCGACATCGTAATCGAGACCGGCCTGTACGAGCATATTCATGTCCTCGATATCGTCGTCGCGGCCGGCGATCAGTTTGAACAGAAAGATATCCTCATTGCTGACCAGCCGGACCGTCAGTCGGTCCAGGTTGAGGAACGGCTCTCCGTGCTCTTGCATCCCATCGGTGAGGACGAGCTTGTTCACGACCTGCTGATTGAAAATGTCGAGCCGACACCCATCGTCGTTCTCGACGCAGCTCGTCGCCCCAGCGCTTGGTAATCTGGATCCAACGACTGAACCTCCGCATACCCGAGATCCATCAGGACGGCCCACAGCTGGCCGTACGCGTCGCCATTCGGGACGACCAGGTCGATATCTTTCGTCGCCCTCTTGAGGTCGCGAAGCGACATCGCGCCACCACCGATCAGGTAGACCGTGAGCGGGGCTGAGAGGCCATCCGCGATTCGCTGGAACTCGTTCTCAATGTACTTGCGCCCGAATGTTGGTCTTATTATGGTAGATCCACCTCGTAATCAGCCGCCAGCTCCTGGAACTCGTCCCACTCCGGGAGCCGGTCGTCGTCGACCTCGCCGTGCGTCTCGAGGTAGTGGAGCAAGGCGTCGATTTCGTCTTCGAGGCCATACTTCGCCGCTTGCTCTCGGAGGTCCGCCTCGTCGACGTCGACGTGGCTGAGCAGGAGGAGACAGTACGAGCGGTGGCGGCTGCCGTCGTCGATCAGCAGCGTGTGACAGCAGAGCTCCGTCGGCGAGACTTCGTCAAGTTCCTCGGAGGAGACGTAGTAGCGGTGGCCGGTGAGCAGGAACTGGAGGTCGAAGGCTGCGAACCGAGTGAGGCCGGTTTCGTGGAACGCCTCTGCGTCGATCTCCGTCTCGGTCTGGGCGAGGAATTCGTCGTAGTCCTCCCAGAGAATCGTACCCTTCGGGGCAACGGCTTCGAGGCGCTGGCGATGTAGATGATGTGCGAGTTCACGGGCGAACTCGTGGAGGCGGTCGAAATCGGCGTTGAACTCGTAGTGGCTGTCGACGGTCCCGACGAGCCCACGGTCGCGAAACCGCTTGAGGACGCGGTTAATCGTGTTGCGGTAGTTGTCGCTCCGGTCGGCGATCTCGGAGACGGTTTGCGACTGGTCAAGGTAGTACAGCACTTCGAGTGCCTTGCCGGTCAGCAGTTCGGGGAAGTCGATGTGGGAGTGCTGGCGGACGAGGTCCTGGTAGCGTTCGACGGCACGAGCATCCGACGGGATGACTCGTTTTCGCCGCCCGTCGCGTTCCGTGTAGACGAGCCCCTTCTCGACGAGGTCGCTGACGGCCCGAGAGAGGTAGCTCTCGCTGTGGTCGAGCTTCGTCGCGAGTTCGGAGATCGTGTCGCCGCGGTCGACCATGGCGAGGACCTCGAGTTCGATGCGCCGGAGCACGGTGTAACATAGTACGAAACTTGTATATAAAGAAGTTTCGAGTAGTGTTACAGACAGCAATCGCGAGAACCGTCCCCACCGTCTTAACCAACAAAACTATGGACTCGTGGGTCGTGTTGGTTAACACGAGAGTAGCCGATGTCCTACGAACCCCCGACCCCACCGGCGAACCTCCCGACGGAGATCGTCAGCACGCTCAACGAGTCGGATCCGGAGCAGCTCCGAGATGTTGCGACGTACACTGAAGCGCTCGCCGAGCACAAGGAACGAGAGGCCCGTCTCGAGGAGTCGGCAGATCAAGAAGAGGTCGAAGAACGACCAGACGATCTTCCGGACGACGTCCCGGCCAAAGCAACGATCACGATCAAGGAAATCAACGACAATCGCTACTACTACTGGCAGTGGCGGGAGGGAGAGAAGATTCGTTCTCAGTACAAGGGTCCGGTCAACCCGGCCGAGTAAAACTCGATGATGGAGGACACCCACCCCACGTTTCCGTCGTAACTGGATGTTGGTGGAGGGGGTGACGCTGATTTCGAAGGGACCACACCCCCCGCGTTTCCGTCGTTTCTCCACGACGGCGTAGGGAGAGGCTACGATAGTGCTATACAGCCACTAATTCTGTTGACCTAGAACCAATCTAGAGATGAACTAACTTCTGCAACACATAGATTAAAGTGGTATAGCTGAGAAACGCTCACTAAGTGTACTTCGACCAAGGAGGGAGCGAAGTACTTCGCCCCCTCAGATGAAACGATCCTTTCCAGCTGACTCTGTAGACGGCCAGTATTGGACGTATAGGCCGCTCTCGTCTTTGGTATCCCGTCGTGGATGTCTTCTTCGAGTCCCCTCCCCTCCTGTTCGGTGATTACGACGGAAACGTGGGGTGTGTGGGTTCGGGATTCGACATCGAGGCGATGCTTCCGTCTACGGGTTTCCTCTCTCACGTCGGAAACGCGGCTATATTGTCAGCAATCCAATTCCACCGAATGACGGCATTTTCCGGCTGATATCGGACAAGGAACGTCGGAAACGTGGGGTGGCGTTCTCCACTAGATTTATACTCCCCCCGCTCACACCGTGTGATATTCAATGACGCCCGACTCTTCACCCAGTTCTGTCGACGATCCACTCTTTGAATCCGGGCATCGAATCTTCGCGAACAAGGATCTCCTGAAAATCGGCCACGTTCCGGAGGCTGACCGGATCGTCGGTCGCGACGAGGAAATCTCGAAGCTCGCGAAACGTCTCAACGGTGCTGTCCACGGGTATTCCCCGGAGAACGTGATGATCTACGGGAAAACGGGGACCGGGAAATCTCTCGTTTCAAAACACGTCTGCCAGCGAGCTCAAAATGCCGCTCAGGATGGCGTCGAGATTGGAACAGCGTATATCGACTGTGCTGAAGACAACACGGAGACTCAGGCGATTTCCTCACTTGCCGCGAAGCTGAACGATGAATCTTCGACTGGAATCTCCGTCCCACATACCGGCCTCAGTACGTCGAAATACTACAAACTCCTCTGGAAGACGCTCGACGCTCAATTCGATTCTGTGATCATCATCCTCGACGAGATCGATCTGATGAACGACGACAGCGTGTTGATGAAGCTCTCGCGCGCTGAGGAGGCGGGGAAAATCGACTGTAGCGTCGGCGTCATCGCGATCAGCAACAAGATTCAGTACGTCGACAACGTGAACGAGCGCGTGAAAAGTAGCTTCCAGCACAAGGAGCTGTTCTTCAAGCCATACGACGCCAACCAGCTCCGGGAGATTATGTTCAACCGCGAGGACGCCTTCCAGGACGACGTCCTTTCTGAGGACGTGATTCCGCTCTCGGCGGCCTTCGCCGCGCAGGAACACGGCGACGCTCGGAAGGCGATCGACATTCTTCGCCACGCCGGGGAGGTCGCCTACGAGGCCGGAGCAGAGCAGGTGACGGAGGAACACGTCCGCCAGGCACAGCAGCACGCCGAAAAGGACCGGTTCAGAGAACTCGTGAACGGCGCACCCACGCAGGCGAAGGCGGCGTTGCTGGCGCTCACGGAACTGAGTGTCAACAGCAATGACGATGCGTTCCTCACGAGCCGGGTGTACGACCAGTACGAACGCATCTGCAACCATCTCGATATGGATATCCTCTCCGTCCGCCGGTTCCGCGACATCCTGAAAGAGCAAGCCTTCCTCGGGGTTGTCGAAATCGAGAAGATCAACAAGGGGAGTGCGGGCGGCATCCATCTCCAGAACCGACTCATCGAAGATCCCCAGGTCGTCCGCGAAACGATCCTCGAGGACAGCCGGATGCAGGATTGGACTCGCAAGTAGTGACCCCCTACTACTGAGTGGGTGCGGACGACGGAAATCCGGGGTGGGGCGTGAGGAAACGACGGAAACGAGGGGGGTCGAAAATTACGTCGGAAACGTGGGGTTGGTTCGAAACGACGGAAACCAGGGGTGGGGTCCACTACGACAGTTCGTTGGTGGCTCCGAACGAGGTCAAAACGGCGTCCCTCTCACCGGAGAGCTCCCGGCGAATGTCGGAGCGGTCCCATCCGAGCGGTGAAAGCACGCTCTCGATCGCTCTGACCAGCTGCGTCTCGTAGTACGAGGCGTCGTAGGTCTCGATCTCCTCGTGGGCGAGGGCGACCCGGTCTCGCGAGGATTTGTCGTCGTCGACGACCACGTACTCGATATCCTGGCCCGGGTGGACTGCAAGTTCCTGCTCGCGGGCTCGCTTCAAGGCGGCCACATTCTGGGTATTCTGTGAGTAGCCTTCCAGGGGCTTCGAGACACGGTTCCGCTCGACGAGCCGCTCCACTGCCACGTTGCCCGCCTGCAGTTCGTCGATTGCTCGTTCGAGCCGTCCGAGCACCGCGTCCGGTGACCGCATGGCATCGAGCCGGTCAAGACAGTCCCGCTGGACGTTCTCGATGAACGGCGGAGTCGAACGCTGTCGGGCTTCGATGCCCCTGATCTTGAAGTCGTCGTCGCCGGCGACCTTCCCGAAGTACTTCGTTAGCGCGCCGGCGTCGCTCTCGCGCTGCGGGACGAACGCCACCCAGTCGTAGTGGGCCTCGTGTTCGAGCCGAATCTCGACGCGTTCCGTAATTTCCGTCGCGAGCGTCCCGAGGTCCTCGCGGTCCTCGTCGTCGACGTCAGGGTCCGGCGTCACCCAGATGGAGTCGACGATACCGTGGACGACGCGCCAGCCGCCGGCTTCCAGCCGCTGTTTCGCCGTCAGCAGAATCTCGCGAGCGAACGCGTTGATTGCTTCGTGGCACTCGATGCGGCCGAATTTCGCGTTGCTAAACCCTTGATAGCCGAAGCAGGCAACGAGGATCCACTTCAGCGCTCCCGACCGTCCCTCGAGTTCCGCCAGCCGGTCCTCGTCGGGGTCGTCCCGTTCCTTCTCGCGACGGATGGCCGCCTTGATCTCGTCGCGCGCGTCGATGATCGGCTGTAGCACGTCGACGAGGTAGCCCCGGTCGTCGCAGATCGAGTATCCGAGGCCGGGGACGTCGTCGCGGTCGCTGTGGCAGCTACATCGGATGACGTCCGGCGAGACGTTCCGGGTACAGATGATGTTCGGATACAACGAGGAGAAGTCGAGTTCGTGGACGTTCTCGTGGAGGCCGACCTCGGGTGCGAGGATGAAGCCGCCGCGGTCGGCATCGTGGAGCGTCCCCATCGACTTGTAGAACTCGTGGCGCCAGGAGTTCCACGGGACGAGGACGCCGCGGTCGTTGGCCTCACAGATTTGGATCGCCGTGAGGACGTTCCCGATTGACGCCCACGCGAGCTCCTGGACGGGCTTTTTCGAGCGCGACACGAGGTCGAGGACGCCCTCGAGGTTCGTCTCCCCGTAGAAGAACGTGTTCGATTCGTCGATGATCGCCCGGCCGGGCACGTTGTACCGTGCCGGCGAGTGGCCGACGCGACCGTAGCTCGAGTACGTCGACCGGCTCGCGAGCTGCTGGTAGTCGACGTCCGGCCACCGACTCAGCGAGAAGTCGTCGACGCCGGCGTCCGTCGCCATCTCGTACAGGGTCGGGACGATCTCGCTCGCCGAGCAGACCAGGACGTCCGGATCGTGCGCGTCGAGCGCCCTCTGGACGGCGGTCAGGAGATCCGTCGGCGAACCGGTAACAGTATCGCCGGCGACGGTCAGCTCGCCGTAGACGTCGTTGCTCGTTTCGGTCACCGGGACGCTGAGCCGGAGCGTCGACAGCTCGCTCGCCGGCGTCGGATCGACACCGGTCTCCAGACAGTACCGGAACTCCCGCGAGAAGTCGACGTTGAAACAGGCGAGATCCCCGACTGGATAGTCCGACAGCTGGCGTGCCTGCCGGGCGAGTGGGGTGACGCGGTCGATGTGGGCGACATCAACCGCGAGAACGGCCTCCTCGTCCCGTCGAAAGCCGGGGCGTCGCGCAACCATCTCGGTCGCGACGACATCCGGGGTGCTGGTCGTACACCGATTGGAGTGTCGTGAGGTCGAGGTCGGTCTCTGGGTCGCGAGCGGCGACGTAGAAGCGTGGGGTGTAATCATTGCGTTCGGTCGCGACGGCGCCGTCGGCGGTTGCCTCCCACTCCAGAACGCGGCCGTCGTCCAGGAAGTCGATACTGAATGGCATCGTCACGGGTTCGAGTCCGGTGGGGCAGCCTCCTGGTTATCGCTCGCTGCGACCGCGGCTTCGACCTCCTTGAGGCGTTCCTCGTGGTCGTCGAGGCGGGCCTCCTGTTCGAGATCGATGCTGAACAGCGCCGGCAGCAGCGGATTCTGGTGGTTCAACAGCCCGCTCGCGTCGGCGTGCTCGCGGGCGTACTCGAACAGCCGGTCGAAGCGCGGCTGGTCGCGACGCCGCAGTGCCCGGCGGAACTCCGCCCAGCGTTCTTCGATGGCCCGGAGCGCATCCCGGTACGTCGGGTTCGTGCGCCCCATCGCTATCGGCCTCCTGTACCGCTCGCCGTCCACGCATCGAGCAAGGGATCCGCGGTGGCCGCCACCGTCTCACCGTCAGCGGTGACGCCCGTTCCGACACCCTCCGGAGTCGGCGTCGACGGCGCCGGCGTCGTCGGTTCCACGCCGACCTGCGTGGCGCGTGCTGCGAGCAGCTGCTGCCAGTACGCGAACGTCGTCTGGTAGTACGCGCCGTCGTCGACGGGGTAGACGAGCGTCTCGAAGCCCTCGCCGACGACCCGTGGGCCCATCCGCGTCTGCTCGCACTCGAGGTGATGGTCGGCGACCGTCGCGACTGGCTCGGTGAATTCGTTTCGTTCGTTTCGCGTAACGAGCACCGGGATGTCGTACCCATCGACGTAGGTCGCCAACCGGGCGAGAGTTCGAGCCTGAAGGGTTCTCGCGTGGGTCTCGCCGAGGGTATCGTCGGCACGGTACTGGACGTCGACGGCCGGCGCGACGATGAGGGCAGGTGTGTGGGGCGACGTGTCCTCGTCACGACTCGGTTCCCCTCGACCGGCCCTCCCGGCGTCAGTGGTAGACATCTGGATCGACTTGTTCACTGCCGTCGGGAGATTACAGACGGCGCCGTAGTGCTGGTAGGCGGTAAATCCGCGTGCCACGTGGATTCGGTTGAGCAACCGTTGACTGGGCGCGATCTGAGCGAGTGTCGTCGTCGTCGCGTGTCCGTTTGCGTCGACCCAGAAGGCGGGCCCGTCGTGCAGGAGGAGATGGTCGAGCACGAGCGACTGCAGGATCGGGACGCCGCGGCCTCCCTCGACGTCGAGCAGCGTGATGCCGTCGCCGAGTGACGGCAACAACATCTCGTCCGTAGCCGGATCGGCTTGGTCAGCAAGGGACCGATTGCGGTCAGCGCCCCGTGTCGGCTGGTCCACCGCCAATCGGTTCGACGTTGAGTGTTCTCCCATATTCGATTAGTTGTCTACGTTCCCGATAAGCCGCGGCGTGTCGCTTCCACGTTTCAGGGAACTCGACTTGATCCCCTCCAATCCCGGTACGGTCCCGAGTAGTCTCTGTTTGGATCCTGTTTCCGAGAATAGTTCCTGAATCCAGTGTTCTCCGTGTTAACCAACATCTGCCCGTATTGACGCCGGCGTGTTGGTTAAACCTTCACAGCTGCAGTCTCGAGCCTGACTGCTCGGAATGTTAATGCTCAAAGCCACGTTGGAAGAGGTGCTCTATGAGCTATCCACGAACCCACGTCGACCACCGAAACCCCGACCACCACGAGTCAATGCACCCAGCTCGAAATATCGTGAACGCCCACGTTGTTGCCGGGGAATTTCTCACTTCGCGGTACCACGAGGCGCTTCAAACTGTTCTCCATCCCCTCGGCGAGTCTCTGGACACCAAAGACCAACATGCGCTCAACGACCTTGGCATCGTCCATGCTAATGGTTCCTTGAACGAGCTTTCCCCTGTCGTTCGTACATACGTCAAACTCGACGAGTATTGGACACGCACCCATCGTACTGCGCTCAACGAACTATTCGCTGATCGACGTGCTCACGTCCTGAGTTGCTGTACACGGTTCCTTTCTGAATTCTCTCGACACACACTCGAAGTCGAATCTGGCCGTTCCGGAACTGCGCTGGATACTACCCTTGCTCCATTCCTGGAAAGCGGATTTCTCTCACACACAGATGATGAGAAAACGCCTTATTCTGTTGATGAACACCACGCACTGTATCGACCGACTGAACGGCTCTTCGACGCACTTCTTGGCCAAGCACCTGTTCTCTGTGATCTTCTGCCACCGACCGAGCTCTAATCGCACGATTCAGAGGCTTTTCGGCTCTGTAGAAATGCTCTTGGCCACATACCAACAGCCGGTACGTAAGCTTGCGAGTCTTACACACACGAAGGGAAAGGATTCAACCGTCCTTTTCTATCGGAAGAACCCGCCCATCCTCCGTAACGCGGAGATTTTCAAACTCTAAAGCCGTATTCAACTTCTCTACCACTTCTTGATGCTTCTCCTGCTCGCCGATATACTGCTTAGGATCCGCGGCCTTCTGAACAATCTGCACAACATATCGGTAATCCTCGCTGTTCAGCTCTTGCAACTTCTCTTTAGCAATATAAACGCGATTACTATGGCCCTCAGCCTTACTCCGCAACGGATCATCATGGCTTAAATTGTACCTCATTTCATCCGCGTCAAATCCAACTATCTCGAAGAAATCAGCTATCTCATCCGTACTACGTCCGTCAGCGATAACCTCCGCCAGTTCATCCAGCACCTCGTCACTGAACTGCTTCTTTTCCTTCAACTCCTCCAACCACTCTCCGCCTGCCAGATTCATTTCCTCTACTCTCTCTGACTCAGCGTATATACTCATCACCTCCTCCCACTTCGGCGTCCAGACATACTCATTCCCGTTACTATCCTGGAAGATGATATCCATCTTGATTCTGTTATCTGGGAATGTACCCACAGAATCTATCTTGTCGAAGAACACCCGTTTCATGCTTACATCAATCGGATGTAATGGTGAAATAGTTTTGTAGGTTGTCAGTAGAGAAGTGCCGTTTATCTGTTTTCCATAGAAGCCTCCTCTGTTGTATAGAACCTTTGTACTTGCCAATCATCCCAAATCTACCATCAAACGAAGGGGCCTCAGAACCAGCCCTTCACATTTTCAAATACGTTGAAGACTCTCCCGGTCGGACCCGGATGTATGTGTGGCCGAAACTCGCTCTTCATCGACCAGGCTGACCTCGAGGCCCGCTTCGATGCCGAGGTCGTCGCGGACGGCGGGTACGCACCCCGATACAACATCGCGCCTGGCGACGACCTCCACATCATCACGAACGAGGCTTCCGACGAGATCGACGCCTACCACTGGGGGCTGATTCCGTTCTGGGCGGACGAACCCGAGGAGGGCATCATCAACGCTCGCTCCGAGACTGCCGACGAGAAACGCGTCTTCGAGCGGGCGTGGGAATCACGTCCCTGCCTCGTCCCCTCGTCAGGGTTCTACGAATGGAAATCGCCGAACGGCGGGTCGAAACAGCCCTATCGGATTTACCGGGAGGACGACCCCGCATTCGCGATGGCCGGGCTCTGGGATGTCTGGGAGGGCGACGACGAGACGATCTCGTGCGTCACGATTCTCACGACGGAGCCGAACGACCTGATGAACTCAATCCACGACCGGATGCCGGTCGTCCTCCCGCAGGACGCGGAATCTGACTGGCTCGCCGCAGACCCGGACACCCGCAAGGAACTGTGCCAGCCGTATCCGAAGGACGATCTGGACGCCTACGAGATCTCGACGCGGGTCAACAACCCTGGCAACGACGATCCTCAGGTCATCGAGCCGCTAGACCACGAGCAATCGGGCCTCGGCGAGTTCAGTTCCTGATAGCTGACGGGGTCACCGTTACTGCATCGGCGACGCAGCTGCTGAATCGACGAGCGAGTACTCTCGATCCCGACTCGTCCCTTCCGCCTCGAGGAGGTTGTACTGCTCCATCTTCGAGAGGTACGTGCGGATAGTCCGCTTCGTCCGTGGATCATCGACGTCCTCGGTATAGCGCTCGTGAATCTCGCTCGGCCCGACCGGGCCGTGCTCGCGAACGATGTCGTAGACAACCCGCTGATGGGGGGTGAGTGAGTCGAGGCTCTTCTGCTTGATCTGGGCTCGAGCATCCTCGGCGGCGTCCAGGAGAATGTCGTCGGTGATGCGCTCGTGGTTCTCGCGATCGGCCTTGCCGGCGGCCGTTCGAAGGATGCCGATTGCGAGGCGGGCGTCGCCGGCGGCCGCGTCGGCGATCCGGTAGAGCTGGTCGTCGGTGATGACGTCCTCATCGAGTCCCCACTTCGCCCGCGCACTCAGGATGTCGTACAGCTGCTCGTCGTGGTACTTGTCCATCCGGACGTGTTCGCTGGAGCGCAGCCGGCTCACGAGGCGGTCGTCGACGCGGCTGAACAGCTCCTCTTCCTTGTTCGCGATACAGATGATCGCGAACTGCGGGAGGCTGTGGAGGTCGTAAATGACGCTGGGGTCCTCCAGTTGGTCGACCTCGTCGAGAATGACGACGGTCCGCGGGCCGTCATGCTGCTGGAGGCGGTCGACGAGTTCGTCATGCGGCGTCGACTGCCGGTGGATGTCGATGGTCGCGCCGAAGTCGTCGAGGATCTGGTAGAGCGTGCGGAACCGGGTGTAGTTGCGCCAGCAGTTGACGTAGGTAGTCTCGACGTCGAGGACCTCTTCGCGGAGCCGTTCCGTGACGAATTGCGAGATGCAGGTCTTGCCGGCGCCACTGGGTCCAGTGACGATGGCCGTGTCTGCAGGCTCTCCGTTCGTGATGGGCTCGAGGACGCTGGAGAGGTGGTTGACTTCGGCGTCGCGATGCTCAACTTCCCGAGGGACGAACCCGGCGCGGAGAACGCGAGCATCGCGGATCATCTTTGATTGATAGACTGGTTTTCTGGCTAGTACTAAAAACGTGACCGGGGTGTTTCCGGAAAGTACTATTCAATCTCAGTTCAATCCAAGTTTGACCACGCTGTGATGCGGTTCGTTTTGAGGAAACCAAGCATTTCCGGAAACACCTGAGGTCGAACGTAATGTGGCGTTTGGCAAGGCAATGCCACGTCAATCATACCCTAGTGCTTCAAAAAACCGCGATATCATAGTCGCTATCTTGTACGTGACGAGCATCTGGTTGCCGAAATTGTACTTTTCATGCTCTGTTGAACGCAAGACGGCGGCAGTATTGAAACTTTGACATTCAGGCAGGTGGCGTTAGAACTCCTGTACTGATGGTTTTGAGATCTGGATGATGTGGGAGGAGTACAGTTCGTTGATTCTGCAACCATCAGAATTAGGTCACTTTGTGAGAACCCGTACGTGGATGACGGCGATGTCTCTGGCGGATACGTCCAGAGAAAGAGAGCAGGCGGCGAGCCCTAACTCGCCGCCTGCGATAGGTTATGCACGATACACTTGCGCGTGAGCTCTCGGAACTGGCCGTGCCAGCTCCGAGAGCGTAACTTCTCACCGTCATCCTTCAGCAGTGAGAACGCAGTCTCACTCAGTGTCCGCTGATGGTACAGATCTTCGTCCATCCGAGCGTTATGCGCTTTCTTCAGCGCATTGTGCTCCCTGTGTTTGATTAGCGGTCGTGTCGCGCCAGCGCGACACTCCTCTCTGAGATCTGACCACGAATAGTTCGCATCTGCAAGGAACTCTTGCAGGTCTTCGGCGTTGCGCCGATAGACCTGCAAGCCGATGTGTCCGTCCCACTTGCGCTTCGTCGTGAAATGAACGTCTTTGATCGCCAGTGACTCTGTATCGACCAAAATCGTTGTCTTCAGCTTGTGAAACGAGAAGCCAGCACGATTCCGGTAATGATAGCTGGTTTGATCTCGCTGGAAGCCACTGGCGTCGATTGCTGCTGTTCCCGACCAGCCAGCCTGCTCCGCACTGCGGCGGAGCAGGCTGCGGAGTTCACGCATGTCGACCTGTTGCTCCCATCGACAGAGCGTGGTGTGATCCGGCGATTTGTCGATGTTAAGCTCTTCACGGATGGCTCTGGAGTCATTGAACCATGCTTCAGTCTCTCGGAAATCTTTGTCGAGTTCCGCATGCAAGAGGATAAACGCGATCTGAGTCCACTCGGCGAACCCGCTGGCGCCGTCCGGCGCAGCGGGTTCGTCAGGGTTATCCACGTGCTGTTTGGCAAGATTCTTACACTGCCGTATGATCGGCCGTTTCGACCTCATATCGCAAGACGGCGTCCAATTCCCCACAAGCCTCACGGAAATCAGCCGAGAACAAGGCTGAAACTGGTGCTATTCGACGCTGCAACAGAGCAACTTTTCAGCAAACCAGTCCACGACATCATACAGTAGCTGTGCTTCGGCTTTGTATGTCGAGTCCATTCAAAATCGTACTCTCCGTCCGGGGACAGGACGACGGGGGAGACGTGTCCGATACGATAGCAACGGGAATTCAGTGTTCCGGTCGGTTGAACTACGGTTCAGGGGCGGCCAAAATTGTTTCATTGTCGAGAGCGACACGGTCATGTCAGAGGTGTCTCAATACCCCACCTCAAATTCCAGTAATTTACCCAACACGACAAATTTTTTAATAGCGGCCAAGGGGATGGACAATGGCGCCGTGACTGGTTAAGGGATAGAACAAAGTATCCTGTATAAGAAAGAACCCAATATCCTTGCCGACTAATCAGCACTCTCTCTCTTCGACGCGGACCTAGTGGATGAGTACTTACAGCAACAGGAAGTCGAACGCCCAGTCGACACCGACGACATTGTTGATGCCGTGGAAGGCTGGACGGGAACGAGCACGTCACTCACTGAGCGCAACCTGCAGCAATCGTTCGTAAGTGACATTTTCAGCGATGTACTTGGATACACTCGACCGCGCGGCAGCGCCGGTGAATTCCAACTCCTCCCTGAATCACTCTCCGAAGGCGGTGACGGGTTCCCCGACGTTCTACTCGGTCACTTCGAACAGGACGACGGGGATCTCACTGAAGACGTCAGGAAAGTCGTCGGTGAGCTGAAAGACCCGGGGACGGACCTCGATAAAGTCGATCCATCGCGCCTCAAATCACCGGTGGAGCAGGCATTCGAGTACGCGATCACGAACGGTCTGTCCGTTCGGTGGGTTGTCGCGTCGAACATGGAAGTAGTCAGGTTGTACCACCACGGCAGTATCGACCATTACGAGGAGTGGGAGATCGACGAGTTCCTTGACGCCGACGGTGAGTTGACCGAGACGTTCTGGGAATTCTACTTCATTATGCACCGACGGTTCCTAATCGGTGAGGATGCCGATTCGGACATCGAGGACCTCATGGCGCAGAACCTGTCCGAACGGTTGGAACTCACCGAGGACTTCTACCAATTCTACCGGGAAGCTGTGGAGGACGTGTACGAGGAAATTATCAACGAAGCCCCGGAACTCGGCGAATCCAGCGACGGGCAACTTGCCGCGATTCAAGCCGCTCAAACCCTGATACACCGCGGTCTCGTAATTTGCTTCTTCTCAGACCACCCGTCCGGACTACTCCCGGACGACCTGCTTGAGGACGTCGTCAGCACCGGCGCGACACTCCCGACGCTGGACGACCGGAAAATCTACCCGCTCATTCAGGATATGTTCAGAGTCATCGACACTGGGAGCCCGGACGAGTACCCGTACGATATCTTCGGGTACGACGGCGGGTTGTTCGAGGAGGACGAAGTGCTGCAGTCAGTGATCCTCCCGGACGAGTTGTTCACTCGGGAATACGAGATCGGGGATACGACGATTAACGGCGTGTACGGGTTCTACGAGTACGACTTCCACCAAGACCTGAATGAGCACGTTCTCGGCCGTATCTTCGAGGAGAGCGTGGGTGATATCGAGCAGGTGCGAGCGAACCTCGCAGAAGGCGAATCGAACCCGTTCAGCGGTGACCGAGGGGACTATGGCCTGTACTTCACGCGGGAGGGTCTCACCGAGTACGTCGCCGAGCACGCGATACAGGACCTTCTACAGGACAAGCGCGCGAAGATTCGGGACGAGTTAGACCTTGAGAACGGGGAGATGGAGATGGAGAACCCCGACAAGGAATTCCTTGAAGCCTACCTGAAGGAAATTGTCAACATCCGAATCGCGGACATAGCGTGCGGGTCCGGTGCGTTCCTGGTGTCCTGTTTCAACCACTTGAGCCGTGAGGCGCGTCGAGTGCACGAGAAGCTCCGATCCGCGAAGGTAGCAGCAGCCGGTTCGGACGGACCGGTACAGGTGCCGCTTGAATCGTTCGAAAAGCGGGAAATCGAGATTCTGGACAAGTGCCTGCACGGGAACGACCTACTACAGGAAGCGATTGAAATCTCGAAACTCTCCGTGTGGCTACGCTCAGCGCGGAAGAACACGTCACTCGGTATGCTCACCGGGAATTTCGCGTCACAGGACGCGCTCGCCGGGGAAATCCAATTCGAAGACATCGATGAAACGGCCGGGTTCGGCGAGTTCGACCTGATAATCGGGAATCCGCCGTGGGGCGGGCAAGTAAGCCCCGAAGCGGCCGAATGGGTTGACGATGAGTTCGGTGACGAGTTCGACGTCGAGAACATGGACACGTACGAGTTGTTCATCCTCACCGCGTGCAAGTACCTAGACGACGGTGGCCGGTTAGCGTACGTTCTCCCGAAAACCCTGCTCCGGTCCGAGAAGGCTGAAATCCGGCAGCACCTGCTCGATAACTACGAATTCGAACGATTCCACATCATGGGCGCGGACTGGTTCGGAAGTGATATCCGCATGTCCACGGTGACGATGCAGCTCAAGAACACCGAGCCGAGCGACGACAACACGTTCCGGTCGATGACTCTCGTCGATGAAGACCGTCGGAAAGCGATTGAAGGTGAGTTGAGCCTATCGCAGCTGGAGTCAGCGTACGCGTTCGACATCCCGCAGAGCCGATGCATCGAGTCCGGGGAGATCGAGCCGTTTCGGTACGTTGAGGACGACGAGCTCCTCGAAACGATGGAAGACAATTCGATACCGGTCGGTGCGTTCTGTGAGTCGCACCGTGGCGTCGAGTTGAATAAGGCTGGGCACGTCATCAAGTGCCCGGCGTGCGGGAAGTGGATTGCCCCGCCGCGCGGTCGAGACCCGGACACGGAGAAGACGTGCAACTACTGTGACGTCGTGTTCGAGTATCAGGACCGAACAGCCGAGGAGTACCTGATTAGCGACGACCCGGACGACGGTGACGTGCCGTACATGGACGGTGATTCGTTCGATGCACGGTACGACGAACTAGAGTTGAAGGGTCTCGACTTAGGGTACGATGGCGTCAATTACAAAGACCAGTCCGTGTACGACGGGGATAAGCTGTTCATCCGGGAAGCCGGCGTAGGGTTGTCGGTCGCGTTCCACGACGACACGGTGTACTGTCCGCGGTCGGTGTACGTGTATAAGATCCGCTCCGACCAGGGTGACATGCTGGACTGGTACGTGGACGTCGATCTTGACAACGAGGACGAGGAGTACGAGGGGAAATGGACCGACCCGGAGAACGTCCCGAGCGGTCTCGACACGACGACGTACCACAAGTTCCTACTCGGGTTGATGAACTCCCGTGTGCTGCATTACTACATGTTCAAGCGTAGCGGGGAGATTGACGCCGCAGAGGCGTTCGCTAATATGCGGCAGACGGACATCAGGGAACTCCCGGTCCCGGTGGCGAAACTCTCCGAAGAAGACGGGCGTGAGAGGGCAGAAGAGATTGCTGATTGCGTCGATACGATGTTCGATGACGGCGAGTTAGGTGACACTACGGATTGGAAGATCGACCGGTTGCTAATGGAGTTGTACGGCCTGGATCCGGGGAAACTCGTGTACATCAACTCGCAGATGGGGCTCGGTGCGTATCACAAGAAGATGCAGGAGCTGTACCCGGATGGGAAGCCACCGGCACCGGAACGGAAGCAGGACGTGACGTTGAACGTGGACGCCGCGGAAGCGGCCGAAGCGGACGATTAGACGAGACGCGGCTACTCTTTGGGGACGAGATCCGCGTGTCGGAATTCGACGGGGAGCACGTCACCGTCTACGCTCCGCACACGGTATGTGAACCGGTCCGAGTCACGCCCGGTCTCTCGGTCTAAGTTATCGGAGAAACGGTCTACAACCTCGCAGCGGACGCCGTGGAAGCGACTGTCCGGGTCATCTGGGCCGAGGTGCACGCGGACAGAGTCGCCCGGGTCGTACGGGTCCGACGCTGGTTGCGGGATATCCTCCATTCCTTACCATCGAGTACCACGACCACCCATTTATTATCAACGAGTGAGCGTTAACCAGTATGTTCGACCGTCTACGCGACTATATCCCTCAAATCAGCCTAACAGCGTTACAAGTCACGCTCACTGAGAAACTCGTATTCTGGGAGTCGAACACCACCACGGAAGTGCAGACCGACGACCTGCAGGACAGTATCGAACGTCAAAGCAAACCAATCGTGAAGAGCCGACGGAAAGAAATCGAGTCGAAGAGTGGCCGCGGAACCACGTTCGACATTCTCACAATCCAGTTGGAGAACCTCGGTGAAGGCGTCGCACAGAACCTGTATGTCCGCCCGACACTTGTCGTTAGCTACGACCCGGACCCCGGGGAGGGGACGCCTATCGACATCGAGGACGCGTGTTTCCTCACTTCGGACGATAACGGGTTCGAGATTCTCCCGCGGTACTTCCCGTTGAATCGGACCGAAGGGGACCAGTTCGAGAACGATTCACGGGAAGGTGGAGTGTTAAGTCCGAACGAAGGTCGGGTTGAGTTCAGCACGCAAGTCGAGTTCGAGGAGGTATTCCACGGTGAGGAGGGGCGAGCGGAGTACGTCCAGTCGCCCGTGTTTGAGACGATGCAGCGACTGTACGACGCCGGAATTCGGTACGTTTCGTTCCAGTTGCATGTGCTGTACACGGACGTGAATGAGAACGTGTACGCGGAGCAGGTAATGGGGAAGCCGGGAGAAATCACGGGTGGGGTGACGCTGGAGGACATCAGCGAGTTTCGGTTCTCGTCGGAGTCATCAGATCACAAGTTGCATCGCCGGGTTGAGGAGACGTTCAAGTACCCGCCGTGAATTGTCGGCGGTGTTTGTGAGGGTTGAGTCCTCCATTCATACAGAACGACGCGTCGGCGTAGAGGTATCACAACCGTCGTTCTTAAGCTGTACTTTTCCAAAGTCTGATCTAACTGACAAAGATTTAACCGACATCACTGACTGTCTCTGAGCGTGCCATTTCCCCGCGCCAAATCGCCAGGCCAACTCTACGAAGAGGTTCAATCGTACGACCGGGTGATCACTCCGGATGGGCCGCTTGCAAGTGCTCTCAACCGCCACCTCGATCGTTCGCATCTCGGTCCGTTCGCGATCCCACCACGCCGACTTGCAGTTGGTCGACGCCAAGAGTCCGAGGACCGTCTCGCTTTCCTCGGTATGCTTGATCACGAGGACCTCTCCTGGAAGCGCTGTGCATACGCGGTTGGGAATATCCTCCAGTGTTGGGAACACCGAGGGTCACACGACGCTATCTTCGAGTACGACGGCTACGTCGACGATGCCACCGAACGAGCTGTGGAGCGAATCGCGGAACTCGAGACCGCCTCGATGAAGCTCACAAACGAGACCATCGATCCGAATCTCGACGTGGTCGTCGTCGAGCCGGCGATGCTCACCCAGCTCGAACGAGCGTATCTGCCTGCCGAGTACGACACGGTCGACCTCTTCGCTGATACCGAGTTCGAGCTTCCGCCGTTCCGTATACACGATTCGCCGACTGCGATCGTCGAAACCGTCGTCGATTCCGTCGATGACGAGAACGCTGATAACGTCGGGATTGTTCTCGACCAGGAAAGCGAGTATTCACCGCTTATCGAGTCCGCGCTCGAAGCGGCCGATATCCCGTTTTTCGGCGGGCCGGGATTCACAGATCGCAGCGAACACCGGTTGTTCCTCCACCTCCTCCGGACCGCCCACCGGGGGACTGATACCCGAATAAGCGAGATCCGGTCGCTGTTGACGGTCTTCGATTGTGACGTCGTCGACGCTGACACAAACAAGCGACTGCACGAGCTTGACGATGGAGATCTCAAGTGGCTGATCGACTTCTGCCACGATGTCCAAGAGTACACGTTCTCGGATGCTCTTTCAGTGTTTGAACGCCACGCCGGCGACACGATGGATGCCTTCCGGGAGGAACTGGAGACACTCACCATCGCGGACGAATCCATCACGGAAGCGCGCCTCGACGATTTGTCGTTCTATCTCCAGACCTACGAGGTGCCGGTCGATCGAGAGAACGAGGGTGTCTTGCTCGCCGATGCGAAATCAGCGTCGTACGTGGGTCGTGAGGTTGTCTTCTACCTAGGGCTTGACGACCGCTGGACCCACTCGGCCCCACGTCGTCCGTGGGTCGACCAGGACGCCCAGTTTACACGGAATCTTAAGAGCTTCCAGCTGCTGTTGCAGAGCGGCAGCCAGCAACACTATCTCGTCCAAGATGCGACCGGCGGATCACCCGTTACGCCGTGCCTGTACTTCGAAGAGCTCCTCGAACCGGAGTACGACCGCTTCTCCGATCTACCTTCGACAAGTCATCAGATCGAAACCGCAGCACGAGCTGGTGACGGATTCGAGAACGAACCTGTCGGTGTGACTTCCGACCCGGTCGAGACGATCAGCAAGTCGAGTCTCAACACCTACGTGAACTCACCGCGAGACTACTACTTCAGCCGGATAGTCGACGGTCCGGAGAAGGCGTATCTCACCGAGGGCAACCTGCTCCACGACTTCGCGGAGTTCTACGTCAACCATCCGGACGAGATTGACGAAGAGACACTCTCGGAGGTCGTCGAACTTATGCTCGAGGACGTCCGTCCGCTGGTTCGCTCCGTCGACGAACGGACCCGGCGCACTGAATATCGTGCGAGCCTCGAAACGATCGTCTCATATCTTGACGCGAACCAGCCGACCGAGGGCGCGTTTCTGACGCCGTCCAGTGGGGGTGATAATGCCGTCGCTGCTCACTTCGGTCGGGATGTCGACTCTCCCGTGACTGAACGTCGGTTTACTGACGAAGAACTGGGCATCAATGGAATGATCGACCTCGTTCAGTCGCAGCAAGAACTGCTCGACTACAAGAGTGGCAGCGAGAGCAGCGCCACCTCAATCGTCAAACACGCTGCGATTGACGAGCCGACAGACGAGCCTGACTTTCAGGCAGCACTTTATCTCACCTATTGGCGATTACAACGTCCGGGTGACCAACTCTCGTTCACCTTCTTCTACGTCACCGAACTCGTCGACGACGTGATCGCCGGCGACGCCGACATCGACGACGCGTTGACGACTGTAACATACTACCCTGAATCGCTCACCGAGCACGTGCAACGTGAGGAATTCTTCGAGTATCTCCGTGAGGAGGGGGCACAGAAATGCCAGAAGATCCTCTCGAAGATCGACTATCAGACATACGCCGCGCTCTTCGATGCTGCGCCGCTTGTCGAGACGACTGACAGCGACGAACTCATCGACTCCGAGTTCGGAGAGACGATGATTGACCGGCTCGAAGCCGAGATTGGCGAGTACAAGTACGTGACAACAGGGAGCAAGCAGGTGATGCGAGCAATCGTCGACCGACAGAAGGGTGCATTCTTCAAGAATGATCTCGATGCGTTCGAATCGTTTGTCGACGAGCGACTGGCGGAACTCAACCGACGCCGCACTGGCGACGAGGCGTTCCCAATCGAGGGGCTCGCCGGTGAGCCGAACTACCGACGGGTGGACAATCGTGACCTTCTCTTAGAGGGTGAACAATGAGCGGCGTCAACCCGAACCGGGAGCAACGCGAACTCATCGAGGCGACTGATGGCCTCTATCTCGTCGACGCGGGTGCTGGCACCGGGAAGACGTTCACCGTTACCCGGCGATACGCAAACATTGTCGCCCAAGATGGCGTCGAACCCGAAGACGTGCTGTTGGTGACCTTTACGAACAACGCGGCCGAGGAGATGCGAGAGCGGATTGTCCGTCACAGCGAGTACGGGATGCGGGAACTCGCGAACGCGCCGATCCAAACGTTCCACTCGCTGTCACACGACCTGCTCGACGAATACGGACACGACGCACCGATGTCCCTCGGGATTGATGAGACGATCACTGGCTCGACACGGATTATCGAAGACGAAATCATTGAACAGGCACTGTTTCGTGAGTTCATCGGACAGTTCATCGATAATCACCCAGAGTATGACGAGTTCTTCACGGCATTGTCGGAGACGTCGGAGCTACTCGATCTGATCAAGGAACTTTCCGCAAAGGGTGTGTTCCCCACTGCGGATGGCTGGTACCGGAACAGCGAGTCACACCTCGATGGGGACTTTGAGGCGTTCGAGACGCTGTTCACCGACCGGAATGAACCACGGAACGGCGGAAGCAAGCAATCGAAGCTTCGAAAGAAGCTCTATCAGTATGGTGAAGATAAGACGTATCTCCCGAAGGCGCCCGCAAAGTGGGACATCCGCGGCGATGGCAAGCAAGTCCCGGCGGACCTCGCTAAACGTGTCTTCGAGGAGGACCGAACGGCTCTCAAGCGGTTCGTCCACGACGTATATCACGCCTATCTTGAGTTTGCGCTTCGGCGGAACTACCTGAACTTCGGGTTCCTTCAGCTGTTCGCGTTCGTGCTTCTATGTGAGGATCACGACCTCCGAGAGCAGCTGGGGTACGAGTACGTGATGGTCGACGAGTTCCAAGACTCCAGTGAGATCCAGTTCAAACTCACGCTGCTGCTCGCCGGCACGAACAACATCTGTGTGGTCGGCGACTGGAAACAGAGCATCTACAGCTTCCAGTACGCGGACGTCGACAACATCCGCGAGTTCGACGATCGCCTCGAACGATTTGCCGCGGAGCTGAATCGGGACGTCAATCGAGTCACGTTCCCGACGACGCCGATTGACGATAAGCAGCTGACGCGGAATTACCGGTCGACGCAGTCCATCTTGGACTTCTCTACCCACGCCCTGACTGCCCGTGCGATAAAGAACGAATCTCTGGATGCGGAGGCTATCTCCGAGCAGGTAACACCACTGACTGCCGATACAGATCGAGATGATAGCTACATCGAGGCGCTCACGAGTGAGGACGAACACGAGGCCATTCTCACGAAGATCGACGCAATCGTCGACAACGACGACTACGCCGTCGAAGGCGAAGACGGCACGTATCGCGCTCCGGAGTACGGCGACATCGCTGTGTTGACGCGAACCCGCGATTTCGGTCGGGATCTGCTCGATACGGCGAGTAAGTTCGGTCTGCCGATGGCCTACGAGGGTGGGATCGAGGTCTTCCGGACCGACGCCGCGAAGCTGGTGTTAGCGTGGTTGCGTATCCTCGAACGTGACGCTGAACGCGGGTGGGCACTCGTCCTCGAAGAGGCTGGCTACACGATTGACGAGACGAAGACGATCATCGAGCGTGAGGCATATCCCGAAGCTATGGTCGCATTCCGAGAGGATCTACGGGATTTGGAGACGTTCGGCGGCGTCGCCCGACGCGTGTTCGAACAGTACGGCCGTTCCGGCCCGACCGCAGACGTCGTTCTCGACACTATTCAGTCGGTTCACGGGACGACGACGTTCACCCGTGGGGAGCTGATCCGATTCATCGAGGAGGCGATTGCTGATGGGAGTACACACGACGTCGACGCCGGGGCTGGGACGAACGCGGTGACTGTCCAAACGATCCACGCGACGAAAGGGCTCGAATACCCGATCGTCATCCTCGCAAATATGAACGCTAACAAATTCCCGTCCTCCGGTGGCAGCGGAAGCGATATCGCCTACACCGACCCGATTGGCCTCCGTCAGCGGAAGGTGTACTCAGAGGACGCACACGGCGTCCCACACGTCTACGACAATTGGAAGACTGACGTTCTTAATCGCTGCCTCCCCCAGAACTACGACGAGGAACGTCGGCTTCTCTATGTGGCTGTCACGCGCGCTGAGAGCCACCTCGTCTTGACTGGCGGTACTGACCCAAATTCGTTCCTCGATGCACTCCCCGTTGATGTCGAAGATATCGACCCCGATCTATCTGCGTTCGACCCAGAACCCGGCGAGTATTCGACCTACACGGTCGATATTCCGGATCCTGATGGACCGGCAAGCTACTCACCACACACTTTCATCGATGACGCAGTCTTCGAAGGGAATACCGGCGGCCGGGGAATGGAGTTCGGGTCAGACGTCCACGAGTTTGCGGAACGGTATGTTCTCGGTGACGCAGTCGAAACCGGCGATAATCCTGACAAGGAGCACGTCAAGGAGTTAATTGACTCACTCGATGGTGAGACGAGAGCCGAGATCGATGCGTTCCTTCCGCTTACCGTCGACGGCGAGAAGGTAACGATCGGAGGCATCATCGACTTGCTCCACGTGACATCTGACCGTGTTGAGATCGTTGACTACAAAACCGATCTCACAACGTATGCAGAAGATGAATACCAGAAACAGCTCAGTATCTACTACCATGTCGTCGCCGACCAATATCCAGAGCGATCGGTCACTGCGTCTATTTTCTACACCGATGATGGCACTCGTCACAATATTACCCCTCTCGATAAGGCGGATCTTCGAGAGCTAGTGCTAACACATAGTGTTTAAATTACTTGTCTCGTGGATACTGAGCACTAGAAACTCAATGGTCGAAATTCCCAGCTCCCTTAGCTCTCTGTTCAGTGCTCCAATTAAAGAGCAGGATGGGACGTACATAGTGGAGGTCCCTTCGAATGAAATCAACTATGAAGCGTTATCAGATGACGAAACGTATCGCGTAGCTATTCTGGAATCTTCTGTCTCGACGGAGTCGTCAGTACAACAGGGTTCACAGAGAGCACCTTCTCGTGAGACTGCGAGCTATTCTTCCTCAGGACCTCCCGTGGAGGAAGGCGAAGTACGTGATGTGACCATCGAGACAGTCGGCGATCAGGGCGATGGTATCGCAAAAGTCGAACGTGGCTACGTCGTGATCGTTCCCGGCGCTCAACCCGGCGACGAGCCAACAGTCGAAATCGAACAAGTTCAGGAGAACGTCGCGTTTGCGAGCATCGTCGATAGCGATCCACGAGCCTTCTAACTGCTGTTCTTTCTGTGGATCAATCTGCTTCTCGGTAAACCATCGGTGTGAGAAGGCTCCGTTCGTCTTTGTCTGATGGAGGTGGTTCTGAAAGTCACGTCACGTTTTCTCCACCCGTTCGCGATGGCACAACCTTCCAACCCCGATATTCAATCTATGACAAAGGAACCGATTGAGGTGCTTGACGACCTGGCTGACCAGGTCGCCGATGAGTTCGAGGCGTATAGACAGCCGGACGAATTCAAGGATGTCTCGCTCGTGATTGAGAACAGCGACAAGGAGCGTCCGACGCTAATCGTCCACGTCGATAGGGAGGATGCGGAGTCCTTAGCCGACCGTATTGATGAGTTCCTCCGCGAGCACGGTGCTCGTACTGAACGGGAACGACACTCAGCTACGGATGTCCGTGTGTTAGCGACGATCGACTGACAACCCCCCTCCAATTTTTTGACTGACTGCAAGCACCGCTGAAGGGCCTTATCTTCACTTCTGGCCAAGGGAGTCCCGACCGATTCAGCTCAGCTGGTCAATCTGTGCAGACAGATACTCGTGGAGAGCGGTGACCGTTTCTTCTGAGACAGCTGAGGCCCCGAAGTCACTCCGAAATCCGTGCTTGAGTTCGTCGCTCTCCAAGATATCCAGTCCACGCTCAAGTTGCTCCCGTAGGGCATTGTCGTCCCCTCGCCGCAGATGGGGCGTGACAGCGTTGAGGTCGATTTCTTCAGCCACTGCCAGGACGTCTCGGAGGTCCGCTTCTCGGCCACTGTGGAGCTTTGCCGCCACGAGGACGGCCCCATCGATGACTCTGGCCGTCGTCGTCACTGTGCCCCCGCTCACCTCCTGTTGGTGGCTGTGGTCGTACAGGTAGTCGAACGACCACTGTGCCTCCGTCTGGCGACACCCGAGTCCGTTTACGAGGAGATCGAAGCCGATCGGCTGCTGCGGCGTGAGCCGCTTCTCGTACTCGATTACTTCGGTGTCGTAGAACCATTTCTTGGCGTGACTGTCCGTTTCCTCGAACCCCTGCTGTTCGAGGAACTCGACGAAGTCAGCCTTGGAGTCCGGCGCGACGACGATATCGAGGTCCGTGGAGAAGCGAGCATTGAACGCTGAGACAGCGTAGCCGCCGACAAGAACGTACTCGTGGCCCTGTTGGGTGAGCTCCTCGAGCAGTTCGATGAGCGCGTCACTTCGGTTGTTGAAGCTCATGGCTGTGCCCGTTCGGTCTCTCGATACGTGACGCCGAGGTCGAGGTCCTCGTACATCCGGTCGAGCATCGCGAGCGCCGACTGGAACTGGGCGTAGTTCTCGCGCATGTACTCGATTGTCTCTGCTCTCGGGATCACTGGGTACCCTTCGACGTGCTCGATATCGAGTGACGCGTGTGGCTCGAGGACGATCTGCAGCGGTCCGTCCAACTCGTCTCGGGGCTGTCGTTCGAATGCGGTCGGGAGGTCGAACCACTCGAAAAATGTCTCCCAGGCGTCGACGTCCTGCTCACGAACAGCAAGGAACAGTGGATAGTCGTCGGGCTCGCGACCGACCTGGTAGCCGCCATGAGTCCACACGTAGACGGCGTCGATCCGCGTGAACGCGAACGGCCAGTCACTGAACTGTGGGATGACGTACGTTTCCTCGATGGAGGGTGGACTGACGCCGGCGCTGGCAGCGACGAGCTCGAGCGCTGCGTCGTGTACGCGCTCGTCGACTACAGTGAGGCCGTCGTCATAGGAAACGTAGCCTGCGTCTTCCAGCCGATTGACGGCCTGTCTCACTGTCTCGTAGGGCGTGTGGAGGTGTTGGGCGACACGGCGGATGGAGTCACCACTCTCGATGGCGAGGATAGTCTGTGCCGCCGTGTCGTCGAGCACCTCATACATCTGGTGGTTACCAATAATCCGGTAACAGTTAAAAGTCTTACTAGAGGCCGGGGTAGAACGGCTCTGTCGGGGAACGTCCAGAATTTGCGGGGCTCTCAGCCAGCTGTTAGTACGCGAGAGAAGCGTCTAGGCTGGCGTTTAGAACTCGCTGTCTTTGGCCTTCAGTGAGAGAACCATGACAAACGACCTCGAACCCCTCGCACCAGCGCAGGCGATGCAGATGTACCTCAACGAGCGACGTCACGAACTCGCGGACGCGACAATCCAGTCACATCGGTATCGTCTCAAGCAGTTCGTCCAGTGGTGTGAACAGGACGGTATCGACAACCTCAACGAATTTAGCGGGCGGGACATCCACCGCTTCCGTGTCAAACGTAGAAACGAAGACGAGCTCGTAACTGCCAGCATGAAGGGGCAGCTAGCAACCCTGAGAATGTTCCTCCGCTTCTGTGCGACGATCGATGCAGTAGAGCCAGGGCTCGACGAGAAAATCATCCTTCCGACCACGACCGAAGACGATGCTCGAACCGAACTACTGAATCCTGAACGAGCCCAGCAGATATTGAAATTCCTTAATCAATATCGCTACGCGAGGCTGGAACATGCGTTGATGGAAGTCCTTTGGCACACTGGGCTACGCATCGGAGCAGCAATTGGACTTGATATTGATGACTACAACAGCGACGAGCAGTACCTCATGCTTGTCCACCGGCCCGAAGAAGGTTCCTCGCTCAAGAACGGGCGAAAGAGCGAACGACTTGTCGCACTAAGCGATTCAATTTGTGAGGTCTTGGATGACTGGCTCTCAGTCAACCATCCCGGAGTCCGTGATCAGCACGGCCGTGAGCCGTTGTTTGCGACGAAAATAGATCGCTTGAGTCGAACTCGTGGTCGAACTATCGTCTACCAGTACACCCGCCCGTGTGTCTACAGCGATAGCTGTCCTCACAACAGGGATCTTGATGGTTGTGATGCGTTACCCACTGAGCGCTCGCACGCGTGTCCTTCCTCATTGAGTCCTCATCCAGTCCGACGGGGCGCGATCACGCATTTTCTCAAATCGGACGTCCCTGAGAACGTCGTGAGCGATCGGATGGATTGCAGCGAGGCGGTTCTTGACCGCCACTATGACCAGCGATCAGAACGCGAAAAACTTCGGCAGCGACGACGCTACCTTCCCGGTAATTGAGTCCCTGAACCGAATCGGGTCAATGACTATCCTACGATTTTACCAATTTGCGACCCTGCTGATCGGTGTGGCTCTATTTGTAGTTGGGATGCTTGGTCTTACGAACAGACTCTCGGTACAAACGGTGTTGATGCTGCTGATCCTCACTACCGTGTCACTGGTGGCGTTTTATTTAGGTCAAATTTCAACGTCCTAATTCCGAAAGTGACCAGAGCTATCTGTTACATGCAAATGCTCACTATTCGCTTTTAATTTCGACGAACGATCCGCATCCACATCGGCAATACGGAAGGTTCCCCATGCGTCTTATTTCTCCGTCAGAGAAACGTATGGCCGGATAGACGGCCTCACAGTTAGAGCAGATAGCGACTACCTCTTCACCAGTCCAGTCATCATTCATTCGAGTTATAGGACCATCAACATTCATATAAATATCATTAGCGGCTATTCAGAGTTCGTGAACTGAGAACTGTGGAGTCTAAACTTAGTGAAGCTATTTAGGAACACCAACATCATCAGTGGTCCCAACATCCTCAGGCTGGTGTCCAAGGAGGTATTCTTCACCAAATTTTGTGAGTCGATATTTTCCTCGTTCTATCCTCTCCACGAGCCTGTGTTTCTCTAATTTGATCAAACGACGGTTCACCTCTTTTTTGCTGTACCCAGTGTTAAATGCGATAATTGATGGAGATAAAATCAGATCCGTATCGTAAAACATACCAAGAATCTCGTCGTCCATTGGTGTCATCCACCCGGCCGAATGTCTAAGTTTAACCGGATCACTTAGCAAGACTTGTGACCATTCTACAGTGCGGAGATCATTTCTCACAGGATCATAGAGTCCAAAAACAACTAGTAGGGCCGCCACTCCGTGAACGACGTGGACCAGCGATGGTGCGATCAACTCGGTTATCGGCCCTCCGGTCGTTACTAGGGCTAACCCGCCAACGGTGATCATCACGAATCGTCGATATTCAGCCACTGATGACTCTGAATATAGGAAATAACAAATTTCCATGGTGACGACAAGTCCAATCACTAGATTGTACCAAACGAAGGTATCTAATCCACCCATTCACCATCACCGGTTATTTGACCCTGCCGAAGTTGGCGATGACGAATCACCATTAACCCGATGAATATCGCAATTATCGTATTGATGGCGCTTCTGAATACGTGGAGGACGAAAGGCTCCGTTTCAGTGGCGAGGAGGATCACGTGATACGCCGCCATTGCAACCATCCCCAGGGTGAGAAGGGCAATTGCCGTTCCGAACGGTGAGTTGCGAAATATTCGCCAGGAAAGGAGTGCGAACACGCCAGCTACAGTACTAATTATGATTACGAGGGGAATGCTGGCGTAATGGATAACAGGGTGGACCATAGTGTAGCCATCGTCATCACTGCCTGTCAAACCGCACCATGAAATCGCGCCGGTAAAAACGTGTTGCCAGTGAGGCGATCTAATACTGTATTACAGAACTTACGAGATCAACGTTGAGATCTGGTTATGAGAAAATATGTGTGAGCGTGCCAGCACTAGTGGTTTGCGCTGGTACGGGAGTCACTTCTTGCTCAGACCGCGCGTAGCGGCAGTAATCCAGCATAACCCGAACCTCACTGATTACGACGACCCTACCGCTCTCGCTGGATTGTGCACCTCACCATTTCGTCCACTGAGTGTGGGGTATGGATAACAAAACGGATTCACCTCAAGCAGGCAAATGCGATGGCACTAACCGAAATCGACCACGTGAGCGAGAACGATGAGATGCAGCGATGTATCGACGCGTGCTTCGAGTGCGCTCAGGCATGCGAGTGGTGCGCTGACGAGTGCGCCGATGATGGGGAGGAGATGGCCGAGTGCCTCCGGCTTTGTCGGGACGTCGCTGACCTGACGACTATGCACGCGCGCTTCATGGCCCGCAATTCCGGATTCAGTTCGGATATTGCTGCGATCACTGCTGACGCTTGTGAGGAGTGCGCTGACGAATGTGAGCGCCACGATGCTGAGCACTGTCAGGTCTGTGCAGACGTCCTCCGCGAGTGCGCAGAAACCTGTCGGAACATGGCATCGGCCTAGGGTTCCGAGCGCGGCAATTTGTGGTTTCAAGATTGAACAGCTCTCGATCGACCTCACACAAATACTAGACGATGGGGCCAATAGCGAAGTATACTACCGGCAGCAACGTTGTACTCGGATGCTGGCTGATCGTGGGTTCGTTTATCTTCGAAATGCCAACGGTCAGCCGTTGGAACGCTGTACTCGTCGGTCTCATGGTCGTTCTCGCTGCCGGCTACAACTACGACAGGGCGGATAGACGACGGCCCTTGAGTGCGACCGGAGCTGTACTCGTCACAGTCCTTGGTCTCTGGCTCATCGTCGAACCGTTCGTGCTCAGACTTGAGGGACTGCCGTTGTGGCACGATGTCATTTTGGGTACGATCATAGCGGGCTTCGGGAGCTACAATGCATACGTCGCGGCAATCATCGGACAGACCCCATCTTTCCAGATGGCTACCGAATAGAGCGTTCGACTCACCGATAACCACCGGATCAACAGCGGGCAATCAATCCGTACGCGAAACAACCCCGAGATCAGCTAAAGATGACGTATAAAAGGCTCGGAGAATACGCCGCGATCGGCGATGGAAACACGGTCGTTTTAGTCGGCCGTGACGGCTCGATCGACTGGTGCCCGTTACCTCACGTAGAGTCGCCAAGCGTTTTCGCCGCGCTACTCGATTCCGATCGAGGCGGCTACTTTGCCGTCCGCCCAACACAATCATTTGAGTCCGTTCAGCGGTACTATGACCGGACCAATGTTCTAGAGACGACGTTCTCCACCGCAGGTCGGAGTGCGACGGTGACGGACTTCATGCCAGTCTCCGGAGCAAGCAGTTTCGACGATCCATCGTCTGCCATTTATCGAAAATTGTGCTGTGACGATGGACCGATCGAGCTATCTATCGAGTTCGAGCCGCGTTTCGACTACGCACGGGACGTACCTGAAATTGAATCAACTGCTGACGGAATCGTCGCAAGCGGCGATAACGACCGGGTTGTCCTCTCAAGCGACTTGCCACTCAGCCGAACTGCCGACGGTCACGGAGCGAACGCGAGAGTAACGCTCAGCCCGGGCGAGACACGCTGGCTTGTTTTGAGCTACGGCAAGAAGATTCCACCCGAGCCATCCCGCCACCAGACCACCCTCAAGAACGTCGTCACGTACTGGCAGGAATGGACTCACGATTGTGACGAGTCAAACTGTCCCGTAGCAGGTCCATGGCACGACCTCGTGGTTCGCTCGTCGCTCGTTCTCAAACTTCTCATCCACCGAGAGACGGGCGCGGTGTGTGCAGCCCCGACGACCTCGTTACCTGAAGAAGTGGGCGGAGTACGAAATTGGGATTACCGTTTTAACTGGATCCGTGACGCGGCCTTTACGGTCCGAGCGCTATCCGAACTCAACCATCTCACGGAGGCCCGCTCGTACTTCCAGTTATGTCTGGATCACTGCCGGGACCACGATCCCGCAGAGATCCAACCTCTCTACAGTCTCCACGGCGAAAACGACCTCGACGAGCAGGTACTCGGTCACCTTGAGGGATATCGAGGATCGGCACCCGTTCGCATCGGTAACGCAGCCCAGAACCAGCACCAGCTCGACGTCTACGGCGAGCTGATTCTCGCCATTTACGAGAGCGTCCGCTATGGCGAGCCGATAACGCCCGCCGACTGGGAGGTGATGCGAAAACTCGTCGATTACGTCTGCGAGGGGTGGGATGAGCCCGACGCTAGCATATGGGAGCCCCGTGATGACCCCCGACAGTACGTTTACTCGAAGGTGATGTGTTGGGTAGCGCTTGACCGCGGGATCAAACTCGCATATGCGGCCGACAGCGTTAACGCCCCCCTCGACCGCTGGCAGGCGTGCCGTGCGAACGTTCGGGAGGCAATCCTCGAACGGGGATACAGTGAGCGTACGGGCAGTTTCGTACAGTCATTTAACGATGACGAGACGCTCGACGCGGCGAATCTGCTCGTTCCGGTTGTCGGCTTCCTCTCGCCCGAGGATCCACGCGTCCAAGGAACAATTGACGAAACGATCGACCGATTGGCCACAGACGATGGATTAGTCCGGCGATACGAAAACGATGACGGGCTTCCAGGCGAAGCAAGCCCGTTCATCGTCTGTTCGTTCTGGCTCGTTACCGCACTCGCGCTATCGGGGCGGACTGACGAGGCGATAGACTACTTCGAGTCGATTCTCAAGTGCGCCAGCCCGCTTGGTCTGTTAGCCGAGGCAGTAGATCCGGAGACCGGCGAACAGCGCGGGAATTTCCCGCAAGCGTACAGCCACATCGGGCTCATCAACAGCGCGCTCTACCTCGGGAAGGCCACCGACTCGAACGGCGAGTCGCCAGATCCACTCGGGCCCAATGACTTGCTCAAAGATGGTGATCTGGGCGGGAAGATCGTCCGCGAATCGGACGAAAACGAGGGATCAGATATCCAATGACCAACGATAGAAACCACGACTCGGACGAAGAACTGAACACCGGGACGAATGACGAGGAAGCGCAGCACCCGGTAACGGACGGACGCGGAAACGACGGCAAGAGCGCTCAAGCCGGGAACAACGGTGACGACGGAGAAGAAAACGACGATAACGGGGCATCGATGCGACCAGGCGACATGATGCTCGCTCATCCAACGAAGGAGATCTGGCCGCAGTACGCCATCATTTCGCTCGGATTCTGGCTATTCGTGAGCCCGCCAACACTGGGCTACGAAAGCGCGCTGGTGACGTGGAACAGCTACGTAAGCGGACTTGTCCTTATTGCGCTCGCAGGCCTTACTATTTATCAGGATAATGGCTACGCCAACTACGCCAACGGATTCGTTGGCCTATGGTTGGTGTTCGCACCGATCGCTTTTTGGGCACCGACAGCCGCGGCATACGCTAATTATACGCTCGTCGGGATCATGGTCATCACGTTCTCGGTCCTGATCGTGATGCGGTCCGAGATGGAAGGGCCGACGGTCCCGCCGGGATGGTCGTACAACCCCTCGACGGGAGCCCAGCGTGCGCCGCTGATCGCGCTCGGAGTGTTCGGATTTTTCGCATCGTGGTACATGGCTGCCTACCAACTGGGCTACATCGGCAATGTCTGGGATCCGCTGTACGACCCTGGAACGGAGGGGGTCCTCACGTCCCAAGTGTCTGCGGCGTTTCCAGTCTCCGACGCGGGACTTGGGGCGGTTGCCTACTCGGTCGAGGCCCTGATGGGCTTTATGGGCGACCGACGCCGGTGGCGAACGATGCCGTGGATGGTCGCGTTCTTCGGCGTCGTCGTGATCCCACTCGGCTTCGTCCAGGTACTATTGGTCATCATGCAGCCGGTTATGGTCGGGACGTGGTGCACCCTTTGCCTCCTGTCAGCGTTTGGTATGCTATGGATGATTTCGCTGACGGTTGACGAGGTAGTTGCGATGAGCCAGTACGTCGTTCGACTGATGAGGCAGGGCGACAGCCTCTGGACCGCCTTTTGGATGGGTGGGACGATCTCAGAAGAAGAATCCGGCGTTGACGAGACGACGACAAGGCCGATTGGCGATTCACCGATCCGCGAGCCGTTCTGGGGAGTGTCAATCCCGTGGACGCTGCTCGGTGCGATGGTACTGGGCGTCTGGCTCATGCTCTCGCCTACCATCTTCGGTACGACGGGCCTCATGGCCGACAGTAGTCACATAGTCGGTTCGCTAATCGTCTCGTTCACTGTGATCGCAACGGGTGAACCCGCTCGTGCAGTTCGGTTCCTCAACGTTCCGTTGGCCGGGTGGATCATTGCCGTCCCGTGGTTACTTTCGGGCGTCCCGATGATCGCCGCTGTAAACGCCGTCGTCGCCGGCGTTCTCGTGATCCTGCTGAGTGTTCCCCGTGGCCCGATTGTGGACCGCTACGACGGCTGGGAACGCTATGCTACTGTCGAATCGATCAAACAATTGAATCCACTTGGAAGTTAACCCATGTCTGTCACCAAAGAATCCGAAGTCGTCGTTATCACGGGCGCATCGGCCGGTGTCGGTCGAGCAACTGCTCGCTTGTTCGCTGAACGCGGCGCAAAGATCGGTCTCCTTGCTCGGGGTGAAGACGGACTCGAAGGTGCGCGGGATGATGTCGAGCAGGCCGGCGGTGAAGCAATACCCGTCCCGACTGACGTCGCCGATCCCGACCAAGTCGAGGCGGCGGCAGAAGCGGTCGAGAACGAGTTTGGTCCGATCGACGTCTGGGTGAACAACGCGATGGTGTCCGTGTTCTCACCTGCGGCAGAGATGACCGCCGCTGACTATCAGCGCGTCACCGAAGTGACGTATCTGGGCTACGTTCACGGGACTCAGACTGCCCTCGATCGAATGCGGCCCCGTGACGACGGAACCATTGTCCAGGTCGGATCAGCGCTCGCCTATCGTGGCATTCCGCTCCAGTCGGCTTACTGTGGTGCGAAACACGCAATTCAAGGATTCACTGAATCTGTTCGGACGGAACTCCTCCACGAGGACTGCGATGTCCAACTGTCGATGGTGCAGATGCCCGCGATGAACACGCCACAGTTCGAGTGGACGAAGAGCCGATTGCCGCGCCAACCGCAGCCGGTGCCGCCGATCTATCAGCCGGAAGTCGCTGCTCGCGCGATCGTCTGGGCCGTCGATAACAGTCGAGACGAACTGTGGGTCGGCTGGCCGACGCTAAAGGCGATCCTCGGCAACCGGCTAATTCCGCGTCGGCTCGATCGCTACCTCGCGCGAAGCGGATACGATTCCCAGCAAACCGACGAACCAGTAGATCCCGATAGAAGACACAATCTTCACGAGCCGCTTGCGGGCGATTACGGTGCACACGGGCCGTTCGATGAGCGGGCACACGACCGAAGTATTCAGCTCTGGATATCGATGCATCGACGAACGCTCGCCTTGATCACTGGATTTATAACAGTGGTCATGGGCGTAATCCTCGGTCAATACCTTCTCTCCCCCGACAATGACGCCAAGACAGAAACAAATGATAGTAATACAACATACGGATCGCCGTAGCTACTGGATTTACTAAGAGACCAATGGACGATCACGATCACAATCACTCGACGAACGGTGAAAATACGTCTGAAGGTCACTCTGACCACAATCAACGACCCACCGAAACCAACGAGACTGGTGGTAGCGAGGGGGAATCAGAACCTCAAGTAGAACAGTCGATGCTTGAGGAAGAGGCCACGGACGCCGACGAGGCCGAGCAGGCGATTGAGAAGCAACACGGACATCAAATGGGTCATGACGAAGGCGGTCACGATCATGGAGACCACGGTGGAATGCACGAGGGCCACGAAGAGATGTTCCGCCGTCGGTTTTTCGTCTCGACGATACTCTCGATCCCGGTCCTCCTCTACAGCGAGATGCTCCAGGAGTGGCTGGGGTTTTCCGTACCGGCGTTTCCCGGAAGCGAGTGGATCAATCCGGTCTTCGCGGTAATCGTCTTCGCCTACGGTGGCGTCCCCTTCCTCCGGATGGCCGCTCCTGAACTACAGGACCGGTCACCTGGGATGATGACGCTCATCTCGATGGCAATCTCAGTCGCATTCGTCTACAGTTTGGCGAGTGTTGTCCTCCCGACCGAGTCAGCGTTCTTCTGGGAACTGGTAACTCTTATCGACATCATGCTGTTGGGCCATTGGATCGAAATGCGATCGGTTCGGCGAGCACAGAGTGCGCTCGACGAGCTGGCGCAGCTCATGCCCGACACCGCCGAACGAATCACCGAAGACGGTGAAACCGAAGAAGTCCCGGTGAGCGAACTTTCCGAAGGAGATCTTGTCCTCGTCCGTCCGGGTGCCAGCGTCCCCGCGGACGGTGTGGTTGAGGAGGGAGACTCGGACGTGAATGAATCGATGATCACCGGCGAGTCGATGCCGGTTTCAAAGGAGCCGGGCGACGAGGTGATCGGCGGGACCATCAACGGTGACGGGAGCCTTCGCGTCCGCATCGAAGCGACGGGTGAGGAGACGACCCTGGCGGGGATCATGCGTCTCGTCGAAGAAGCGCAAGGGAGCAAGTCGCAGACGCAAGTCCTCGCCGATCGAGCCGCCGGTTGGCTGTTCTACGTCGCCGTGGCCGCGGCGGCTGTGACTGCCATCGCGTGGACGATCGCCGTGTCGTTCGACGCGGCAGTCATCGAGCGAGTCGTCACCGTCCTCGTGATCGCGTGTCCACACGCGCTCGGACTCGCCATTCCGCTCGTGGTTGCGATCAACACCTCGCTGGCCGCCCGAAACGGGATGTTGGTGCGAGATCGTATCGCCATGGAAGAAGCGCGAAACTTGGATGCGATCATCTTCGACAAGACCGGGACGCTCACTGAGGGCGAACACGGCGTCGTCGGTACAGAAACCGCAGACAATATCGACGAACAAGAGGTGCTGGCTCTCGCAGCTGCGGTCGAGGGGGACTCGGAACACATGATCGCCCGCGCCATCCGCGAAGCGGCTGCTGAACGCAGTGTTAGCGTTCCTGAGGCGGAAGATTTCGAAGCGATGAAAGGTCGAGGAGTTCGCGCACAGGTTACGGGTGATGAGGTCTACGTCGGCGGTCCGAACCTCCTAACCTACCTTGATACCAATGTTCCGTCGGATCTGCAGCGGTTCGCCGATCAGGCCGGCGAAAACGGGCAGACTGTCGTGTACGTTGTTCGAAATGGAGAGCCGATCGCCGCCTTCGCCATGGCGGACGTGATCAGGGAAGAGAGCTACCGGGTCGTCGATGCGCTCCACGAGCTGGATATCGAAGTAGCGATGCTAACCGGAGACTCGCAGGACGTGGCCGATGCGGTGGCCGACGAACTGGGGATCGATACGGTGTTCGCGGAGGTACTGCCCGAAGACAAAGACGAGAAGGTCCAGGAGCTACAGAATCAGGGAAAACTCGTGGCGATGGTCGGCGACGGTGTCAACGACGCGCCCGCGCTGACTCGGGCGGACGTCGGCATCGCTATTGGAAGCGGGACGGACGTCGCTGTTCAGTCTGCAGACGTCATCCTCGTGCAGAACAACCCGATGGACGTTGCCCGTCTCGTGAAGTTGAGCAAGGCGAGTTACCGGAAGATGCAAGAAAATATCGTCTGGGCTGCCGGGTACAACGTCTTCGCCATTCCGCTCGCGGCTGGTGTTCTTGCGCCGATCGGGATCTTACTCTCGCCAGCAGTCGGTGCGCTCCTGATGTCACTCAGTACTGTTATCGTCGCAATCAACGCACAACTACTCCGCCGCGTCGATCTCTCCATTCCGAGTTTGCCGGGTGTATCACAAGCTAAAGGTGCACAACCGGCAGATTAAAATGAATGTCTATCGACATCAAGTAAGCCGTCACACCACTCAGCAGGCGAAATGAACCGCGTCTATCTCGCTCTTGGTGTGATTCTTCTCATCGGGACCGTACTTGACCTTCTCTGGACAACGCTTTGGGTCGAAGGCGGCGCTGGTCCACTTACATCTCGGTTGATGGTGTGGACGTGGCGATCACTACGACGGATTGGTGCCCACAACTCACGGCTACTCAGTCTTTCAGGACCGCTGATCTTCGTGTTGACCCTCGCGGTATGGATTGTGCTGCTCTGGAGCGGGTGGACGCTTATTTTCGCCGGGGCCGAAAACATTCTCATCGATACGCTCAATCGTGGTCCCGTGTCGTGGACCGACCGGATCTATTTCGTCGGATACACGGTTTTCACGTTAGGTATCGGTGATTTTGCTCCACGGACAGGAATCTGGCAGTTGATCACGATACTCGCAACGGGAAGCGGATTGCTCTTCGTGACGCTGGGCGTCACGTATACGCTTTCAGTGCTCGATGCAGTCACCCAGAAGCGTGCGTTCGCCATCAATGTGAGCGGATTTGGAACGCAAAGTGAGGAGATTGTTCGGACTGCTTGGAACAGCGAGGAGTTTGAGGGACTTGACCTCCCGTTGAACACCTTCGTAACGCTGCTTTCGACCCTTACAGAGAATCACAATGCATACCCAGTTCTTCATTACTTTCACAGTGCTCAGGGAAAGCAATCTCCGGCCGTCGAAATCGCTGCACTCGACGAGGCCTTGACGCTCATCCGATTCGGCGTCCCGGAACCGCATCGACCGAACGAGATCGTTATTCGAAACGCTCGTAATAGTATCGAAAACTACCTCGAAACGCTTCACGAGGCCTTCGTCGAACCTGCTGACGATTCACCTCCCGCACCGGATCTAGGAACTCTCCGTGAAGCGGGTATTCCAACCGTGTTGGACGAAGAGTTCGAAGCTTCTCTTGAGGATCTGGATAAACGTCGGCGAATATTACTTGGATTCGTTAAATCCGACGTTCGACAGTGGCCTACACAGGGGATCGATTGATAACTGTGGCAGGGTAGAAAATGCGTCATAGTGATCCCATGTGGTGAAATCCGTCCCACTGGTTCATCACTCGCGCACACCTCTTTTGAGATATGGTAGCCAATGATTCCCTAATTCGGATGGTCGTGATTGTCGCCGCCGCAATCCTCCTGTTGCCGATCCTGATGATGGCAATAATGATGCCGATGATGGGGCTGTGGGGCTGGGGACACATGTGGAACGGTACTGGAGCCGCTTGGATGTGGCTCTTGATGGGGCTCATCCCTTTGCTCGTATTCCTCGGGCTCGGATACCTTCTGTATAGGGCGGTCCAGCGATCCGGGTCCATCGATCGAGATACTGCGATCGAAGACTTGCGAGTTGCATACGCTCGTGGTGAGATCTCGGACGAAGAGTTCGAGGAACGTCGCAAGCGTTTGGAGGACGAAACGTAACTGGTTACATTTGATTTAGGAACGTCTTTGGTGAGAAATTCAAATAGTTGTAGTCCATGGTCGGATTCAGCGGTAGTCACTGTCTTGGCAGTACTTATAAAGAGTGTTATCTATCATATGTCCAATAATTCTTACTTCATCATCACCGGTGACAATCTCATTCGCGTCATCCCTTCGAAAATAGCTGGCTCAGAACCCCGCAAATTTTGGATGAGCCTGTCAGACCAGCCAATACCATAATGGATAAAATGTCGAATTTGGTCGATTCAGGCCCTCAAGAATTATTTTACGAAAGCCATGGGCCCTGTCTGAGTTCTATCACTCAGGACTCTCCTATTGAATGACTGAAGAATGTAAATCTCATAGCCAATCTACATAATGTGGATAATGTAGATAATGCAAATTGGGCTTCTTCAATTGGTTCGTGTGAGTGGCAAAGATTGTGATGAATACGTATGAAATGCTAATAATCTAAATTATGTAGATTGCGTAGGGTCGACGGTGATTATGACAATTGAGGTTGTGCCAACAATCTACGTAATGTACAAAATGTAAATTGTGTAGATGGCGTACGCAATCTGTCTGACACAGAATTAAGGTGGACGAGCTTCATTGACCGCGTATGACCAGTGCGAAACTTACATTATCGACAAAACTTGCGCAACCTTCAACATCTACCCAATGTACATTACCTACAAAATGTACAAAATCCGCTTCTCACGGGGGTGCTGAGCTATGAGTGCTGACGAGTTTGAAGGGCTCCCCGGAGCAGCTGTCTCGTTGCTTAAGGGAGGGGTAGGGAAATCCACGATCGCGCTCAACATCGCTGATCGACTCGCTGCTCGTGGCCATGAGACGGTACTATTGGATCTGGATAAGGACGGGCACATGACGACCCAGTTGGGATACGACGATGCGTACGACCGAGATGCGAACCTCGGTGACGCCCTTATCGATGGTGAGGACCCCGAAGACCTGCTTATCGAGACGGACTTCGGCGTTCACCTACTCCCGTCGAGTAACGAGCTCGAGAACGTCGAGACGAGGCTGAAGGACGAACGGTTCGCAGACGTGAAGCTTCGACGGAACGTTGTCGATCCGCTCATTCAAAACGGATACGACTACGTGATAATTGATGCCGCAGGCGGCCGTGGGAAACTCTCCGACAACGCCCTCATCGCCGTCCAGCGCGTCATAATCCCGCTAATCCCGCGTGCTGGCTCGATCAACGGCCTCAATAAGATGATTGAACGCCAGATCTCCCCAATCCGGCAGAATATCGGGTTGGATATCCTCGCAGTCACTCCGAATATGATTCGCGAAACAATGGGACAACGCAACGAGCATCGGACTCTCGTTGAAAATCTCAACCGGGAGTTCGGTTCATTCGTCCCCGAGTACGCTCGTGTGGACCCGGAGATCTTCGATGCCCTCGATGATTCGGGACGCACCATCGATAGTATTCCGAAGCCAGGGATTCGCGAACGGACCGCGATTTCTCGCGCGTTCAAGCAAGGAATGCCGGTCTCGGAGTTCGACGAAGATTGCGACCAAATCCCGAATTTCGACCACTTAGCGGACCTCGTGGAGGAACACAGCCATGCCTAATGAGGACGACCGTTTCGGGGACGTCGCTGAACAGCTCAAACAAACGGAGGAAGGAGCCGAATCGGATGACGACGAACGTACTGACACTCAGGATGAACCGCAACCGGATGAAGAGATAATTCCCGAGGACACAGAGTCGGAGACTGAGTCCATTCCTGAGCAGGATGAGGAGGATGTGGACGAATCCACCGGTGGACCGGCCTTCTCCTTTGATGAGACCGATATGCACGGCTTCTATGTCCGGGAGGACACGTGGAATGGCGTCACCCGGATGCGATCATCGGTAACTGCTGCGTGCTCTATGTTTGATGTTCCCGAATTTGAGGGAAGAGAGTTTCAAGATGCGTGTCTCCGGGTAATTGCGGACCACGGTGATGAGGTCGCCCTCCAGATCCTCCGGGAGCGTGGTATCGAAGCCGATGAGGAACGTGTTCAGGAAGTTGTGGAGATGCTGAGCGAGCAAGCTACGAACGAATAACATTGGATTTGGGTGATTTCCCTCATCATTCAGATTTCGTGCGCATTGTACATTATGCAGATTGTGTAGCAAGCCATCTGCTTGCAGTCTCGCGATTATTCTCGGAACCGGGTCCGAACGGCGGTCGCGCAGAAGTTGAGACTGGTCGGTCCAATGCATAGCCTTTCCTCACCGGGTAGTCCTTCATGAAGAGTAACTATCTGTGACCCGGTGACTCTCTCTGTTCGCCAAAAACTTATCTTCAATGCCACTCCAAGAACAATAGCCCAGATACGATTATCGGACGACGGTTACCGGGACTGGAGATCGACGAAACACTGTTTTTCGCAATATCTCCCACGAATAATCTATCCGCTAGCGACCCTGCATGGCTTCCCAGAACGACTGCATCGACGCTTCCCGCCCGTTTGACAATCACTTTTGCCGGGCTTCCCCACCCAACATCGGTTTCGATATCTGTATCGTATTCTTTCGCAATCTCCCGGGCCTGAGCGAGAACGACCTCTGCGGCGTCCTCAGCTGCCTGTTGGATATCGTCTTCAAGAGCTATTCCCACCACCTTGCCCATCATCCCTGACGGATCGCCGGCCACGTGTAACACGGTGACTTCAGCGCTCGGGTGGACCTCTAAGGCGTACCTGAGCGCCCGTGTAGCCATCTCTGAGTCATCTATCGGAACGAGAATGCGTGAAATTATACACTACGTAGGGCCGACCGCCCAATAAATACTGTGGATAACTTATCTCAATATTCGAAGTAGGGTTCGCAACTTATACATATGTTTAACGAGTGACTTTTAGTATGGTTTCCGTTCTTTTCCTCATTGGCCTGTTGGCAGCGGTATTCGTTGGCTTCAACATCGGTGGCTCGTCGACCGGTGTCGCGTGGGGGCCGTCGGTCGGTGCGAAAGTCATCAACAAGACCGCTGCTGCGGCCCTGATGACCTTTTTCGTCTTTTTCGGTGGGTGGACTGTGGGTCGCAACGTGATCGATACGCTCGGGAGTGAGATCGTTCCTGAAACCGCGTTCTCTATCGAGGCGAGTATCGTCGTCCTCTCATTCATCGGCTTGGGGATGTTGTTCGCCAATATCTATGGCGTCCCTGTGTCGACCTCGATGACAGCGGTCGGTGCGATTGCGGGACTTGGGCTCGCGACGAACTCGTTGAACTGGGCTGTGATGGGCGAGATCGTCGTTTGGTGGATTATTGCACCAATCATCGGCTTTTGGTGTGGTGCTGTGATCGGGCGCTACCTTTACCCACATTTAGATCGCCTCTTCGCGATCCAGCAGACCGAGGGGCCGCTCATCACGTACGACTCGTCAGGAATGGTTCCACGGCCCGTACTCGGTCCAGGAACGACGCCGCGTGAACTCGTCAGTACGACCCTCGTCTTTCTCATCGCCTGTTATATGTCGTTCAGCGCAGGCGCGAGCAACATCGCGAACGCTGTTGCACCGCTGGTCGGTGGCGATCTCCTCGGTCCTGACTGGGCAGTTGGTCTCGGAACCATCGCGATCGGGATTGGGGCCTTCACGATCGCTCGACGAACGATGGAATCCGTTGGGAACGGGCTCACTGATCTGCCATTGATGGCTGCAACGATCGTAATGGTCGTCGCTGCGACCATCACGACGGTCGCTTCGTGGCTTGGTATCCCAATCAGCCTCGCTCTCTCGACCGTCATGACCATCGTCGGTCTTGGGTGGGGGCGGGCGACACGCACCACGACAGTACCTGACCTCGCACGCGGTGAGATCGAAGGGAGTGTCTCAGTTAACGCTGTAACGGTGGAAACGGACAAGGAGGTGCCGGAGATCGGTGAAGAAAGCGCCGAAGACCTGCAGGATGCTGGCGAGTTGTTTGACCCGTCAGCAGTGGTGCGGTTTGTCTCGTTTTGGATTATTGGCCCCTCGGTCGCGACTGGCCTGTCATATCTCTCGTTCGTCGTCCTCCCAATAACGTAAACGACCGCTACGACAATCGAATACCGTGTTCTCCAGCAAAGACCTCCGATGGCACGTTATTCCAAGAGTTCGTCGTCTTCTAATACCGATGCTGTGTACTGTAGCGCCTCCAGATACGCAACTCCCACGAGGAGATTTCCAAGCGCGACAGCGATAAACAAGGATCCAGCGAGAAGCGCATTTTGTGCTGTGTCTCACCCAACTGTGGGTTTCCGAGCCAAAGAAAACCGCTGGTGACGACAAACGAACTCTTCCTCATCATTATCGGGGCAATCGTACTGTTCATCACTGAGTAGCTGCCCATCGACGTGATCGCGATAGCCATCATGGTCACGCTCATCCTCTTCAAACCTTGGACAGACATCTGGCCAGCAGAAGGCATCTCCGAATTCTCCAGTTTCGCGACGATTACCGTCCTCGCGATGCTCATCCTAAGTGCAGGGATCAGCCAGACTGGCATCGTGCAAATCGTCGGCCGGAAGATCTCTGCATTCGCCGGCGAGAGCCTCAATAGTCAGCTGCTCGCCACTATAGGTGTGACGGGTCCTACGTAGGGATTCATAAACAACACGCCGGTCATCGATTTCGTTCCCGTTACTCTGGAGGGAATACCCAAACGTGAGATCGTCCAGTAGGCGAACAAGCGAGAAATGGATTCGTTGTTCTCGGGACCCACGAGCGAAGGGGTCTCGGCCGGCTCGTGATGGGGAGTGTTGCAACGAGTGTCGTGCGGAACGCCGAACAACCGATGTTGACGGTTCGGAATGCGCCCGAGTAGTAGATTCACTATGCGAACATGAGTGATTGAGAGACCGCTTAAAACAGATGACAGTTATCTGTCGCAGACGTTCAGATGTGTTTTGAGTAGATCGCGTTCCGACTGAACTAATGCCACCAACCCACGACTCTCGACAAACGGTTTTTCGACGGATCGCCCGACGATCATACGCCGAGTGGCCGGCGTATGATTCGACACCGCTGTTCGATCGAACGTCGCTTGCCGGACTGGAATCAGATGTCCGAACAGTCTCGAAGACGTGGTTCAGACACAATAGCCACGACTCGGTTGAGGAGTTCGTCTGTGCACTTCCGCTAGCCTACTTCCGGTTCAGCGCCCATGACCGGTATGAGGGTTCGACACGCTATCAGATGGATACCCTCTTCCGGGTATTCGTCCTGCAAGAATGCCACGAATGGAATCACGAGACTGCCCTCGTCGACTACCTCAGTGCCTGTCCTGAACTCTGCGATCAGCTGGGACTAGGGGCGGTTCCAGACCAGTCCACGCTGTGGCGTAGCTGGCACGAGCGTTTTACCCTGGAGCTTCGCGAAACCACTGAGACGGCCGCCCGGACGATTCTCATCAAAGCGCAGAACACGGGTGTCGAAATTCCGCGTGAACCGGAACGGAAACTGCAATACCAAGACGACGGTATTGCCAGTGAAGATCCAGACGACCGGACGATCTTGAAGCAGGTAGAGACGATTACTGACCACGTCAGCAGGATAGTTTTCCCAGCGTTCTCGTTGAACCGTGGCGAAGGCTGTGAAATCCACGAGAACGCCTACTGGGGGTTGCAGACCTATCTCGGGCTCCGTGAAAACTTGGCCGCCAACGAGGGTGCTCGGAGCTTCATCTACGAGTCAACGCGGGAGCGGACACCACTCGGTCACGCCCACCGCGATCATATTCGCAATCTCTCGATACCGGAGGTTCGAGAGATGTATCGACAGTCAATTCGACAACTCATCGACGAGGTCGCAGGGACGGAGGAGTTTTTCCGGGCAGGGATAGCTGCCATCGACATCACTGAGGCTGCTCCCTTCACGGGCGATAGGACGGGCCATGAGGACGAGATTATCGGTACGAAGGAGAATACTGACGAGTACGCTTACCAGTGGGCAACCGTCCAGTTGGTCGGGAACGCGGTCCCGCTTGTCCTTGATGCTCGCCCCGTGCGGAAAGGCGAGTCACGAAAAAAGATCGTCGAGGACTTGCTGGATTCGGCTGAAGAGCTCGTCCATGTCGATAACGTGCTGATGGACCGAGAATTCGATAGCCAGCACGTCTTGGAGATGATCAGCCAGCGCGGGCTTTCCTATGTCGTGCCGAAGCGGATGCAGACCAGCGAGAAAGCCCAGGCCAAGCGGTTACTCCAGCGCGGTCAAGTTCGGTACGAGACCGACCGGAAGCTCCACCTTGGGAAGAACGAGTGGCACGAAGCGACGCTGATCTACCGCCGGAAAGAGAAATCTAAATACGACGATCATCGGCAGTACTCGGTGTTCATGACGAATAGGGCCAGTGGCCACCTCACGGAGTACGGCTACCGGTGGGAAATTGAGAGTGGCTACAGGTCGATAAAGCGTTTCATGGCCACCACCACGTCGAAGAATTTCGGGCTTCGATTCTTCTACTTCGCGTTCGCGTGTCTGCTGTACTCGATTTGGCGAGCAGTCGATTTGTTGGTACAGGTCGAGTTGACCGGTGAATATGAACATTCGCCGATTGTGACGGCCGACAACACGCTGACGCTGTTGAAGAAGGAAACCGGAATCGGATAGCGAGAATCTCTGCCGGTAGTAGCGCGGCGTCTGAGTGGCTACACTACCCGCGGTTTCGGAAACACCCCAAATTAGTTGCTCATCCAATAAGAACGCCCGTTCAGAACGCGATCTGAAGTAGTTTCTGCTACCGGATTCGGTCGAAACCACGCACCACAGCCCCACTAAACCCGGTGTAGTCTCAACTTCCACGGTCGCGGTTTTGGTATAGCGGCATATGATTTATACCGTTGGGCAAACTCGAATTTCGGGGGATAGAGCCCTTCTATCATAGGAAAAATGGTTATGAGACTTCTGTCACCGGTGGTCCTGATTATGCTCGTAATCACGACCACTTTGAAGTACCCCGCCGCCGTCGGTGAAGCACGAATGCTGCAACCGCCTCACGACGGCGCTTCCCCCGGGGTAGAGGCACAGAGACCGGGCCCGCAGGACGGTGGAGGGCCGGTGGATGCCTAATCGAGCGCTTTCCACGCCGCTCGACGACAGCTTCGAGCGCTACCTCCAGGACAAGGGGAAAGGCCGCGGTGGGGATGGTGGAAACTATCGACGAAACGCTGCACGCGAGCTCGAGCGGTTCGCCGAGTGGGCCGCCGGCGACCGCGGCGACGACGACTGGACCGGGATCGTCCCCGACGACGTCGACCGGGAGCCGACATTCGACGATCTCGACGAACGCGTGTTCCGGGAGTATGCCCGGCATCTCGGTGGAGATCGGGGACTCAAGCAGAACACGGTACAAACTTATTACCGCTATATCTCTGCCTGGTGTGGCTGGTGCGTCAACGAAGGGTATCTCGAGGCGCATTACGCGCAGCGGGCGAGTGCGATGGCGCCGTTACCGGAGGACGACGGTCGCAAGCCCGGCGACCAACAGGCCTGGACGTCTGAACAGCGCCACGCCCTCACCCGCCACGTCGACGAACGGGCCCGCGACGCCGTCGAGGCGTACAGGACACTCCCAGAGGATACTGACCCCATCGATAAGCAGCGAGCGCGCTACGCGGCGCTGAAGGCGGCTCGTGACCGGGCGCTGGTGTTCGTCCTCGCGTACACAGCTGTCCGTGTCGGGGAACTCCTCCGAGATCCGAACGACCCACGCCGGCGCGGCGTTCGCTGGGAGGACCTTTCCCTCGACGACGGGAGTATGGACGTCTACCGGAAGAAACAGCAGTGGGACGCCGCGAGCCTTCCCGATCCGGTGATTTCTCCGTTGCGGAGCTACCGTCAGCTGGTGGACCCGCCGACGGACCGCTGGCCGGTGTTTCCGACGTTCGACCAACGGACGCTCGCAGAGCTCGTCCGGGAAGAGCTAGCCGAACGAGGGGAACGCCCAGAAGGAATCGACGAGCGACGTGAGGCATGCGCCCGGGACCTCTTGCTGGCGCTCGATGAGAATATTCGGCCGCCGTCGATCACGACGGACGGCGCACGGTCGATTCTTCAACGGCTCTCGGAGGCCGCAGGGATCGACATCGACCATCCGAAACACGATTATCTTGCTCCGCACGGCGGTCGCCGAGGGATGGGTGAAGTCCTCGTCCGTGCATTCGGGTATACAGTTGCGGCTCGATATCTTGATAATTCCGAAGAGATGGTTCGAGAGCGGTACTCTCACATCGAGGCTGGTGAGTTAGGTGATGTCGCTACTGAGGCCCTCGAGGAGATCGATAGTGTACCGCAGTAACTTATTTCGAGTGAGAGGGGTAGACCGTCGCGTCAAACCGCTTTGACAGTGAATAGCGAGTCGTCACTGAGGACGACCTGTATCCGGCGGTGCCAGGCGTCAGCGAAAGCCTCTCGTTGCTGTTCAGTTGCCGATTCGTCGAGAATCCCTTGGAGGTTCCCGATTGCGGGTCCACCGTCAGGAACGTCGCTGACGTGGTAGGTCACTTCGACGGTCTCGTCCGTGTCGGTTCGCCGGAACCGGAACGTCGGCTCTGCCGTGTCCGGGTCGAACGCGTCGAAGACGAGGAGGTCGCGGCGGCCGCCGTAGCCGCCGGCGAGCCCGCTGAATCCGTCGTCTTCGGTCGCGCCAGTAACGTACGAGATGATGCGGCTCATCACGCCATACGCAGCATCGTCCTGCGGGCCGGCCGCCTGCACCTCGATTTCGCTCCGAACTGGATAGTCGTCGGGATACAGGGCGTCGAGCCCCAACTGGACGATCCGGTAGGCGCCCGAGGCAGTCGGACAGGAATGTCCCGCCTCTTTCACCGCGTCTCTATAGGTGATGACGAACGGGTCACCCGGTTCGAGAACGCCGAGGGCCTCCGCGACAGGGTCGCGAATTTCGATCGGATCGACGTCGTAGTCTACCTTCCAATTGGTTCTAGTCTGGGTCTCGGCGGTCGCAGTCGAGTTTGATGTCATGAGTGGTGGTGATGATCGTATCTAGTGGTCAGTGGCGAAGCAGTCGCATCCCGTTGAGGATGACCGCGAGGACGCTGGCCTCGTGGACCAACATTCCCGCGGCGAGGGTGACGTAGCTGGTGAGCACGCCCGCGAGCAGGACGGTCACGGTCAGCACTGCGAGCCCGACGTTCTCGAGGACGTTCCAGCGCGTCGCCTTGCTGAGTTTGACCGCGTAGGGGATGCGGTCGAGGTCGTCGGCCATCAACGCCATGTCTGCCGTTTCGATGGCGGTGTCCGTCCCGGCGGCACCCATCGCGATGCCAACGTCGGCGGTCGCCAGCGACGGCGCGTCGTTGATGCCGTCGCCGACCATCGCGACCACGTGGCCGTCGGCTTGGTAGGCCTCGATGACTGTCTGCTTGTCCTCGGGGAGGAGTTCGGCGCGGTACTCGTCGATGCCGACCTCCTCGGCGACGGCGGCGGCCGTCCGCTCGTTGTCGCCGGTGAGCATCACCGTCTCGATGCCGACGTCCTGAAGCGCCGTGACGACCCCAGGAGCTGCCTTCCGGAGCTCGTCCCGCAGTGCGATTGCGCCGATGATGTCCCCGTCCCGGACGACGTGGACGACAGTTTCGCCGCGCTCCTCACGCTCGCGGACGTAGTCGGCGATCCGACTGGGGACGTTAATGTCGCGGTCCTCCAGCAGTGCGCGATTGCCGACAACAACTTCGGTGCCCTTGGTATGGGCGATAACGCCCTTACCAGCGACCACGTCGAAATCGTCCGGACCGGGAATCGACCTGCTCCCCGCGTCCGTCTCGTCCGCCTGGGCGACCGTCGCCCCACCGTCCGTCGCAGCAGTCGGGCGCTCGCGGGCTGCGTCGACGATGGCGTCGGCGAGGTGGTGTTCGCTCTTCTTCTCGGCGGTCGCCGCGAGCGTGAGGACGTCGTCGGCGGCGATACCGAAACCTTCGATATCGGCCACGGTGGTTTCGCCTTTCGTGAGGGTCCCGGTCTTGTCGAAGGCGACGAGGTCGATTTTGCCGGCGCGTTCGAGGTGTTCGCCGCCCTTCATCAGCACGCCCGATCGGGCGGCGTTGCCGATGGCCGAGACGATGCTGACCGGTGGCCCGATGACCAGCGCGCCCGGACAGCCGATGACCAACAGCGTCAGCGACAGGATCGCATTCTGCGTGACTGCATACGCACCGATGGCCAGCACGATGACGGCCGGCGTGTAGTACTTCGCGAACCGGTCGATGAGACTCTCCGTGGGCGACTGGGCCTCTTGGGCCTCCTCGACGCGACGGATGATACGTTCGAGAGTCGTGTCCGAGCCCGCACCCGTCGTCCGGATTTCTAGCGCGCCCTCCTGGTTGACCGTCCCGGCGTAGACTTCGTCGCCGTCGGCCTTGTGGACGGGCGCGCTCTCGCCTGTGACCGGCGCCTGGTTGACGGCGCTTTCGCCGTCGACGACCTCGCCATCGACCGGAATCTTCCCGCCCGGCTTCACGACGACGACCTCGCCCGCTTCGACCTCTCGGGCGGGAACCTCTTGGAGTTCCCCGTCGCGACGGACGGTGGCCGTGTCGGGCGTCATCTCCAGCAGCTCCTGGAGGGCCGTCCGGGTCTTCCGCATGGTCCGGCCCTCGAGGTAGCTGCCGAGGCTGAACAGGAAGACGACGGCGGCAGCCTCCCAGTACTCGCCGATGACGATGGCACCGATAGCGGCCAGCGTCACCAGCGTCTTGATACCGAGCGTCCGGCTGGTGACCTCGTGGTAGGCGGTCTTGGCGATGTCGTAGCCACCCACGATTGTCGCCAGGACGAGGATGGCGGCGCTTGCCATCTCGAAACTCGTGAGGTAGCCCAGACTCCAGCCACTGCCGTACAGCAGGCCGCTCGTCGCCGTGACGATTGCCTTCCGGTGTTTTTGGTAGTACTGCGTGATCGATTGTTTGGTCATGGTGTTAGGCGGGCTGCGGCGTGTACCCCTGGTTTTCGATGGTCTGTGCGAAGGCGTCGGGGTCAGCGACGCTGTCGTCGTACTCGATTTCGACGCGGCCGGTCGCGTAGTGAACCTCGACGTGCTGGACACCGTCGACGTTCGACAGGGCGCGTTCGACGGTGCTCGCACAGGTCGGGCAGTCGAAGTCGAGGACGCGGAACTGGGTTGTGTCGCTCATTACAGTTTGAGGTAGTGCCCGTACCCCAATAAGTATTTTTTAGATGATATGTTTGAATATGGATATAGGTGATTGGAACAGTTAAACAGGTCGTCTAGGGCTTTCGGTATCACGAACCCAGCAACCTGAGTTCAAAGCAGCGTCCCGCTAGCTTTTCCCGCCTGCTCATACTCAGTTCTCGTATGAGTAGTTCCGGTACCGACCACCGGCTTGAGGACATCGCGGTGCGAGACACCCGGGTTTCGGACGCCATCGACGAACCGATGCGGGCGATGATCCTCGATATCCTCTCCGAGGAGGCGCTGACCGCAACTGAGGTCCACGGCCGTTTGGAGGACCGCGGCGTCGACCGCACGGAGAACACGGTTCGTCATCACATCAACGAGTTACGGGATGCCGGTCTCGTCGACGTCGTCCGCTTCGAGGAAGGGCGCGGTGGGACGACGAAGTACTACCACGCGAATACGATCGTCCTCTCGTACTCGCTGCCAGAGTCAGCTGATGACGCTGTTGAGGAGATGATCGAGGCCGTTCAACCCCAGATCAGGGACTCACTCGATACTCTCACAGAAGACCACGACGACGCGATAGCGGAGATCGTCGCAGATATGCAGCCGTGTGAGCACTGTCAGACCCAGAAGTACGAAACCTACGTGCTCCTAACTGTCCTCCGCCGGGCGTTCGTTCGTGCGCACCGAGATTCTTGAGCTTGCGCCCTGTACCGCTGTCAAGGCCTCACTTCACCGTGTGTTTTAGTTATCCGGCGATATCCCTCATACACAGCTGGCAATCCGAGGGGAAGTGCGAAGACTCCGAACCCGAGTAGGATGTATCCGGCTACGTGCCGGCGTCGCACAGCTAGAACTGTCGCGGCGACGCCGACGAACGCAATCAGATAGGCAAGATTACTCCAGAGCACGTTGTACGAGGAGCAGTATAGCCAGCAGACGACCGTGTAGGAGGGAGCGTTCCAGGTCGGCGGATGAAGCTTCGGCCAGAAAAACCGGCAGTATGTCGTCCAGCTGAGCATCGCGAGCGCCGGAAGTCCAGCAAGCCACATCGGTGTTCCGAACGGCATCCAGTCTCCGAATCGTCTATAGCCAGCGAGGAACAGCGCGGGAAAGCCGATAATCCACAGCCAGATACCGATAGTGTAGGTCACCGGCCAGTGTTCGATCCGGGGCTGTGCAATCGGTAATCGTAGAGACTCGGGCAGCGTCGCCCACGGGAACGAGGGATCGGGAACGGGATTCGTGAGGAACGCGACCAGACAGAGTCCAGTCCCGATGAGGAGCCCGTATAACCCCACCGTCGTGTATCGGTCAAGCCACGCTGGAAGTTGCGGACGGGGAGACTGTTGACGGTGGTCGGGGTAGCCGGTCATCCTTCAGCTTTGATGTCTCGTCGTAATCAGGTATCTCGTTCGAGTGCTTCGCGTCGCTGTTCGTATTCCTCGTCAGTCAGCTCCCCGCGAGCGTAGGCAAGCCGAAGCTCTTCGAGTGCTTGGTCCGAGTCACTCGCATCTCCCGTGACTGCGCGATAGATGAGGTACCCACCACCGACGAGGGCAGCGAGGAACAGCAGCTGCATCACAATACCGACGATGAACATCCAGCCGGGCATCGTCCCGTCGCCCCACATGTGACCGCTCCACATCCCGCCCATCATCGGACCGAACCCCATCATCCCGAAGCCCATGAAGAACAACGGGACGATGAAGACGGCACCGATGATAACGAGGAGGAGCGTAACAAGTCGCGTATCGTCTGAATTTGTCGGCATATTGTGATCCCTCCGTGAGTTGGGGTTCTCAGATTATACTACGCACTAACTATTCAATGCGGTTGTGCCTTTGACCTACGTGTTCCACCTGCCACAATTCTTTTGAATACCTACTCACCACGGCTCTGACCCGAACTATCTGAAGGAAAACTGCAATAGATGATCCCTTCGAACTGATACCTATGGTAGCGACGATGATTGATGGCATCTCCGAAGCTCTACGTATCGGAGTGGGCTTCCTCTGGACGGCAGCGTGGGCGATCATCATGGGCCTCACGATCACGAGTCTCGTCCAGGTCTACGTCTCCAAGGAGCGGATGGCGCAGGTCCTCGGCGATGGCGATCTGAGCGGGCTCACCAAGGCGACTGCGTTCGGCGCGGCCAGTAGTGGCTGTAGTTTCGGCGCCGTCGCTATCGGGAAGGGCCTGTTCAAGAAGGGAGCGCACGCGGTGAACTTCCTCGCGTTCATGTTCGCGTCGACGAACCTCATCGTCGAACTCGGATTGATGATTCTGATTCTGCTCGGCTGGGAGTTCCTGGTCGCAGAGTTACTTGGCGGCCTCATCCTCATCGCCGTGATGGCCGTCATCGTTCATCTTACGCTTCCGGAGAACCTCTTCGATGAGGTGCGAGAGACGCTCAACGAGCGCGATCACGAGGCGGGCGTCACCGAGGATCCAACCTGCGGGATGGAAGGCAAAGACGAGTACACGCTTACGACTGACGGCGGTGAGACGCTCAAGTTCTGCTCGGAGGGCTGTATGGAGACCTACCGCCAGGAGATGTCGAGCCGCGGTGGGTGGCGTGACGAGTTACTGTCGTGGGGTGGCTGGTACAAAGTTGGGAACCAGTACCGCAAGGAGTGGTCGATGATCTGGAAGGACGTCATCGCCGGCTTCCTTATTTCCGGGTTCGTCATCGTCTTCGTGCCCCAGTGGGTCTGGAACACCCTGTTCATCCAGGGCGACGGGCTGCTCGTGACCGCCGAAAACGCGATTATGGGTGTCACCATCGCCGTCCTCAGTTTCGTTGGCAGTATGGGTAACGTCCCGTTCGCGGTCGCGTTGTGGGGCGGTGGAGTCAGCTTCGCCGGGATCATCGCGTTCGTCTACGCCGACCTCATCACGATTCCCGTGCTGAACGTCTACCGGAAATACTACGGCTGGAAGATTATGCTGTACATTCTCGGCGTCTTCTTCGTGACGATGGCGTTCACCGGCTTCCTCATGGAGCTGCTGTTCGACGCCCTCAACATCGTCCCTGATCTGGCGGGCGGCGAGACGGCGACCGAGCAAACGTACTTCGAGCTCAACTACACATTCTACCTCAACCTCATTGCGTTCGCGCTTTCCGGCTTTCTCCTGTACGTGTATCGTCGCGGCCTCGGTGCGCCTGGCCAGTACCGTGATCCCGTCTGTGGGATGCGAACTGACGACAGCGAGCCATCGGCGACCCACGACGGTGAGACATACTACTTCTGCTCGCAGACCTGTAAGGAGACCTTCGAGGAGGACCCCGACGAATACGCCACCGGGCATCCGATGGTGATGGAGGGACACGACCACTAACGGACAGTTCGTCGAGGGTTCACAGTATCGATTGAGTCCGTCGGTCGTTCTTGGGCACATCCGCTGACGTGACCATACTGAACATGCTCCCGTGACTCTTGAGCGGAGGGAATTGGAAGCCGAATTTATGATACCCGCCTTTGAATTCCGACTGAATGTACGACCGAATTCTCCTGTCGACCGAAGGAACTGTCGCGTCTGAAGAGGCTGAAACGCACGCACTCGAGCTCGCAGCCGCTCACAACGCAGTCCTTCACGTGCTCTACGTCGTTGACGAGGATGTCGTGACTGCGTATAGCGGGGACGAATACGTCGACGAGGCCGAAGGCCCCGAACACGGTCTCGAAGAACACGGCGAGCAGACGCTTTCGGAACTCCGACATCGAGCCGCAGAGACCGATGTCGACGTCGAGATGTCGATGCAACATGGCCGCCCCGCTGAGACCATCGTGAATCACGCAGACAACTGTGACGCCGATCTCCTCGTGCTCGGTACCAAACGCCGGCCGGACGAATATCGTGCGTTGCTCGGAAGTGTCACTGACCGTGTCCTTCGGCTGACGACGCGTCCGGCAACCGTCGTGAAAACCGAAGTCAGCGAGTAGAGAACGACCGGCCGCTACTGTCCATCATCTGGTGTGAGACGGGCGCGACGGCGGTCGAACTCCTCGTCGTCGATCTCGCCACGGGCGTACCGCTCTTGGAGGACGGCGAGTGCGCTATCATCGGCGTGGCCGTTCGATTGCGACCGCGTCCCCAACCAGTAGATGAAACCGAGGGGGACGGCGACGAGGAGTGCCATCCACAGGAGACCGAACAACATCATCCCCCAGCCCCAGCTACCCCATCCGGCCATGTGGCCGTCGTTCCACATGCCGTCGTGCCAGCCCCACATCATTGCATCTGGGACAGTCGCGTGTGTTAGCGCCATTCCGGCGACGACGGCCAGAGCCAGCGCTCCGACGACGATGAGTCCCAGAGAACGAATTCCGCGTGCTTGAATTGGATCTTGCATTGTTGTACTCCCAAAGGTCTCGGCGTGGTTAGCCGAGGATGTATTCGAGGGCGGGGTAGCGCTCGACGAGCGTCTCGCCACCGACGTCGTAGTTCTCGATGTACTGGTCGAGGCCCAGGATGCGGCCCGCGGCGAACGCGGCAACCGCGAGGAACACGAGCATGTACGCGAAGTCCCCGTTGATGACGCCGTGGGCGACCTCCCAGTTGCCGAAGTAGAACATGAGCATCATCAGCGCGCCGAAGAACGCCGCGAGGCGGACGAACGCGCCGACGAGCAGGCCGAGGCCGATGAACAGCTCGCCCCACGGGACGGCGACGTTCGCGAACTCGACGAACCACGGCGTCGAACCCATCCACGCGAACAGGCCCGCGAGCGGGTTGCCGTTCGTCGCGGCGACGTTCGACAGGTAGCCGCCCGCAGCGAATTCGCCGGTGATCTTCGTGAACCCGGAGTACGCAAACGCGTAGCCCATCATAAGGCGGAGCGCCAGCACGAACCACGCGCTGAGGCTGTGGACTTTCCCGCCGACGGTCAGACCCCCGACTCTGCTCTCGAGCTGGTTCATGCCGGAGTCGAATGTGGACATAATTATTGCACCTTCAACTATCAGTAGGCGGGTAGAGACGATATAATAGCGAGCCGGCGTTCTGAGTCAGAAAACCGGCGGGCTATATTACCCTCCTGTGGCGATTAGAGGAGTGTGACTGAGGAGGCCGACCCGTCGGAGGTCTTCGCGACACTCGACGACGAGTACGCCCGCGACATCCTCGTGGCGACGAAGACCGACCGCCTGTCTGCGAAGGAGCTCAGCGAGGAATGCGACATGTCACGCCCAACCGTCTCGCGGCGTGTCACCCGCCTCGTCGAGCAGGGCCTCCTCGAGGAGTACACGCACGTCGACCCCGGCGGACGGCACTACAGCGAGTACGAGGCGCGACTCGAGCGTGTCGAAGTACTCCTCCAAGCAGAGGGCTTCGACGTGCAGATCGATGTTCGGCCGGACCCCGCCGACCGGATTACGTCCATCTTCGAGGAAATGCGGGGAGACTGACTCATGGAACACACGTTATTCGTCATCGGCAAGCTGTTCACGACCGCCCTGGCGCTGGTGATCGCCTACCAGGCCTATCGCGGATACCAACGGCATCACACGCAGTTACTCCTGTACGTCGCCGCCGGCTTCGCATTGGTCGGGCTTGGCGGCCTCCTTGAAGGCGTCCTCTTCGAACTCCTCCAAGTGTCGATTTTCGAAGCGGGATTCGTCGCAGCACTCGTCACCGCCGCCGGGATGCTGTCGATCCTCTACGCCCTGTATGCCCCGAACCCCTGAGGATTCGGGACGTTCATTCGAGAAGCGGCCTCTGGGCGTTGTTCCTCATTCGAAGTCGCTATTGTACGGATTCCCCTTATTCTCGCCAGTGTAGGGTCGCAGCGGGAATTATGTCCGTACCGGTCGTACAGTATCGTATGATTCGAACACTCGTGGGTGTCCTTGGCGCTCTCTCAGCGCTGTTCCCGGACAAAATCGTCAAACTCTTCGAGAAACTCGCGATTGCGAATCCAAGCGAGGGAACGGTGAGAGGGTGGGTCGGCCCAGCTATCCGGTCTGAGGGCGTTCTGATAGCTGCGATTTCCCTCCTCAATGGGCGAGCATACGCGTGGCTGATGAATCTTACCGGTGTGTTCGGCGCTATCGTCTTCCTGTTTCCCGATCTGTATCGAAGATTTGCCACCGCGTTCCTGTACGAGCGTCCGGAGTCGATCGAATGGAACGAGCGATTCCGCTCAGGTATTCGGGCTATCGGCGCACTATACGTCTTTTTAGCGGCGAAGACGTATCTGGAGCGCCACAACGATACCTGAGTCTTCCCGCCATCATCAGTTGCTGAATCTGAGATTTGGTTCGTTGCGGCTGCACGTATCACTTGGAATCTAAAGTTTGACCCCCAAGAGACCAGTATAATCGAAGGGGAAATCCGCTAAAGAGAGGGAGCCGTATGTACCTCTGTATGACGACGACCATCACCGTGGAAGGAATGTCGTGCGGTCACTGTGAGCAGACGGTCGAAGAGGCCCTTGAAGAGGTCACTGGCGTAACTTCCGTGACCGTCGACAGGGAGAGTGAACAGGCAAGTGTCGACGGTGAGGCAGAGGTCACGGCCCTCGTGGCGGCCGTCGAAGACGCGGGATACACCGCTCACGCCTGAGTATCGTGCGCTGCGGATAGCACAAGTCGCTTCGAGACGACGACTAACTGTTGTCTTCGGAGCTCGTCTACGCTGGTCCTGCTGTACGGTTTCAGGGCCGAAGATTCAGGAAGCCGGCGGAACCACCTCAATAGAGAACATGACTCATGGACGACCACAAAGATACAACTGAGAATTCCCCGGGAGGAGAGGACCAGCCGGACACCACCAGTCACCAGCACGAACACGGTGAGCACGATGAAGCGGTCGCGGAATCTGACGAGGAAGGGGTAGAACAGGAGCTACTAGAGGAGGAAGCTCACCCTGCTGCGGCAGGTGAGATGGCGTCCCACGAGCAGCACGAACACGCCGGACACGAGGGCGACGGGCACGGCCACGGTTCCCACGAGGGACACGGTGAGGGCCATGGCGGGATGCACGAGGGCCACGAGCAGATGTTCCGGCGGCGTTTCTTCGTTTCGACGCTCCTGTCGATTCCCGTTCTCCTGTACAGCGAAATGCTACAGGAGTGGCTCGGCTTCTCCGTCCCTGTATTCCCGGGCAGCGAGTGGATCAACCCCGTCTTCGCGGTCATCGTCTTCGCGTACGGTGGCGTTCCATTCCTCCAGATGGCACTCCCGGAGCTGAAAGACCGGTCGCCGGGGATGATGACGTTGATCTCGATGGCGATCACCGTCGCGTTTGTCTACAGCCTCGCGAGCGTGATTTTCCCCACACAGTCGGCGTTCTTCTGGGAGCTCGTCACGCTGATCGACATCATGCTGCTGGGCCACTGGATCGAGATGCGGTCGGTCCGGCGGGCCTCCAGCGCGCTCGACGAACTGGCGAAACTGATGCCAGACACCGCCGAGCGTATCACCGACGACGGGGAGACCGAAGAAGTTCCCGTCAGTGAGCTCTCGGAAGGCGATCTCGTGCTCGTCCGGCCGGGCGCGAGTGTCCCTGCTGACGGCACCGTCGAGGAGGGTGACTCCGACGTCAACGAGTCGATGATCACCGGCGAGTCCAAGCCCGTCTCGAAAGAGCCTGGCGACGAGGTCATCGGCGGCACCATCAACGGCGACGGGAGTCTCCGTGTTCGCGTCGGTGCGACGGGCGAGGAGACAACACTCGCGGGCATCATGCGCCTCGTCGAGGAAGCTCAACAGAGCAAGTCCAAGACGCAAGTGTTGGCCGACCGGGCGGCCGGCTGGCTGTTCTACGTCGCGCTCGGGGCGGCAGTCGTGACCGCGATTGCGTGGACGGTCGCAGTCTCGTTCGACGCGACGGTCATCGAGCGAGTCGTGACGGTGCTCGTCATCGCCTGCCCACACGCCCTCGGGCTCGCCATCCCGCTGGTCGTCGCGATCAACACCTCACTTGCAGCGCGCAACGGGATGCTCGTCCGCGACCGAATTGCGATGGAGGACGCGCGGAACTTGGATGCCATCATCTTCGACAAGACAGGGACGCTTACTGAGGGTGAACACGGCGTCGTGGATATGGCGACCGTCGACGGCGTTGACGAGGACGACGCGCTCGGGCTGGCGGCAGCCGTCGAGAGTGACTCCGAACACATGATCGCCCGAGCGATCCGTGAGGCCGCCGACGAGCGAGATGTAACTACTCCTGACGCGACAGCCTTCGAGGCGATTAAAGGCAAGGGTGTCCGGGCGAATGTCGACGGAAACGAGGTGTACGTCGGTGGCCCGAACCTGTTGGCCCAACTCGATAGCGAAATTCCCGACCATCTCCAGCACTTCGCTGACGAGGCCGGTCAGAACGCCCAGACTGTGGTGTATCTCGTTCGTGACGGAGAGCTGATCGCCGCCTTCGCGATGGCCGACGTGATCCGCGAGGAGAGTTTCCGCGTCGTCGACGCCCTCCACGATCTGGGCATCGAGGTGGCGATGCTGACTGGGGACTCCCAGGACGTCGCCAACGCTGTCGCCGACGAACTGGGCATCGACACGGTGTTCGCGGAGGTCCTACCCCAAGACAAGGACGAGAAAGTCCAGGAACTCCAGGACCAGGGCAAACTCGTGGGGATGGTCGGCGACGGCGTCAACGACGCGCCGGCGCTGACGCGAGCCGACGTCGGCATTGCGATCGGGAGTGGCACCGACGTCGCGGTCCAGTCGGCCGACGTTATTCTCGTGCAGAACAACCCGATGGACGTCGTTCGGCTGGTGAAGCTCAGTAAGGCGAGCTACCGGAAGATGCAGGAGAACATCGTCTGGGCCGCCGGCTACAACGTCTTCGCGATTCCGCTCGCAGCAGGCGTGTTGGCACCGATTGGGATTCTGCTGTCCCCCGCTGTGGGTGCACTTCTGATGTCGTTGAGTACAGTAATCGTCGCGATCAACGCTCAGCTGCTCCGCCGCGTGGACCTGTCCATCCCCGAGCTTCCAAGCGGGACACCAGCGACTGACGCACAACCTGCAGACTGAAACGCTCCCGATCGCTTCGGAGCTTCTTTCAATTGAGTTCGGTTAATGGACAGCAAATGGCGACACTGCGTGATTTCGGTGGGTATCGCTATGCGGTCACCGATTCCACAGTTATCCCGAGGGGTGCGAAGTTTGGTATACACAGACGCTTCCTCTGATGGGCGACATTGTTGCGCCAGCACTAGGTTTATACCGTTAGACGGACTTCATTCCGATATGAGCCTCGAAGAGACGGTTGACTACCTCGCCGAGGAACTCGACCTCGAGCGAAGTGAACACGTTCGCGAGGTCGGACAGTCGGTCGCCGAGCTTCGCGACTGATCAGAACATTTCTCTGAAGTCCCGTTCGACGAGCCCGGCCTCCAGATACGTGATGAACTCTTGTTTCGTGGGTCCTTGACGGTCGAGCAGATCGTCCCGTTCTGCTCGTTCGAGAACCGCCTGCGCGAAGTCCGTACAGTGGGATTCGTGCTGCTCAGCGTATTCTGAGAGGGCTTCTCGCCAGTGCATATCAAGCTCGAACTCGGCTAATCGGATTTGAATCCCGTCTTTCCGTTCGACGAGGTCGACGTCCAACTCTTCGAGCTGCTTGAAACGGAGATTGTTCCGGCGGACCGTGATGAGCCGCTTGGAATCGACGATATAGGGATCAACCCACTCTCGCCAGGTATCGTCGTCGACGTGCGTTCGTGGCATCTCAAAATCCGGGTCCACACTCTCAATACAGAACTGCAGCATCGCGATGCTAGTTCGATGATTCGCATTCGGGAGGGAATGTCGGAGGATCAAATTCGCCATCACCTCTCCAGCGACGGTCGGAAGTGGTGCTCCCCAGGAGACGTGATCGAGTGCCTGCTGGATCTTTTGCGGTTCGAACTCCTTGTAGAGCCGGAACTCATCCTCATCTCGAACATCGACCGCGGCTTCGAGCAACTCTACTAATCGGAATGCGACAACCTGCCCAGCACGGGGGAGGTCACGAATACGGTCGCTCAGCCATTCCTGATCGAAGTCGATATCTTGGGCTGATTCGATCTCTGAATCGCCTTCGTAGAGCACATAGACTGGAGCTTCGAAGGGGTACCCGATGAGCTTTGTCGACTCGCCGGATTGCTCTCGCTGAGACAGGATTTCTGCCACCGATGCCGAGCTATATTTGAGTGAGAAATTCTCGGCCTGGGGGTGGTGATAGAAGACGAGCCAAGCCATCTTACTGTGGATTCGTGGGAAGTGGGTAAAGCAGTCCCGTTTTTATAATGATTCTACGACGGAGTGGGTGCGTTCACATCTTCTAAATACTGACTTTCCCACTCACGTCGCGCCTCGATTTCCCGTAATCCCCGTTGCGTGACCGTATACACGTTCGTCCGCTTGTCGAGTTCACCCTTCTCCAGCAGTCCTTTATTGACGAGATCGTCGAGATTCGGATAGAGGCGGCCATGATTGATCTCCTGCTCGTAGTAGTCGTCGAGTTCGTCCTTGATTGCGAGCCCATGTGGTTCCTCGAGCCCGGTGGTTACGTACAAGATATCCCGCTGGAACCCAGTTAGATCGTGCATCTGCCTGTTCCCTATTTTTGAGGGGTGGCATATGTTCTCTCTGGTACTCAGAGGCGAATTCGGCGTGACTGGCCAGGAAGACTACGTGAGAACTTCGAACCTTTATCTGGTGGACAAGAGAAGTCCGCGATGGAATGTCTGACCTCATCGTCAAAGCAGCCGTGAAGGACGCACTCTCGGACCACAACGTCTCGGCAGATTTCTACGACGCCCTCAACGAAGAGGTCGCCGAACTGCTCGACGACGCCGCAGAGCGTGCTGAGGCCAACGACCGGAAGACGGTCCAGCCCCGCGACCTGTAGGCCTGCGTAACGCAGCCAACCCCGGCACTCGAACGTAGCTTTTTGAGATTCCTGTTCAGAAGTTAGGAAAGGGAGATGGCGGACGCACCGGATACCGAACGGCAAGTAGTCGAAACTCATCCTCGTGCTGTTTCTACTCATCATTACGGGCCTCTGACTGGGTATGCTCTGAGGATGGCGAAAGACGCCGAGATCACAGAGCGACTGGAACGCATCGACGAGATCATCGATCGGCACGATACGACTGAATGCGACCGTGACGAATGAGGAGATCTCTACGAGGAAGGGCAGCGACGCCTCACAGAGGTTCGTGACCCTCTCGATGACGGTAGTGGAGACATCGTGGACCTTGAGTAGCACAGTTTTGACGGCAAAGACTTAACCAACAGATTCGGTAGAATCTCACGGTTTGTTGGTTAAGCCCTACCTGGCTCACCCCGAGGGTTATTCAGACAGCGGACGTACTCCCACCATGACAATTCTCGTCGGCACTCGAGACGGTGTCTACCGCACAGCAGCAGTCCCCGTCGAGGACGCCAACCAGGTTCTCGACAGCGGTGACACCCCCCGTATCTGCACGTTCCCCGCCGTGGACGGTGTGTTCGCCGCGTCGGAGTCAGGACTGTACCGCTCCGTGGACGACGGCCAGACGTGGGAAAATCTAGGTATTCCACGTGAGGAAGTCTACTCGGTCGTCGCGAGTGCAGATGGTGAGCGCCTCTATGCGGGAACTCACCCGGCGCATCTCTACGTGTCGACCGATGACGGCGATTCGTGGGCCGAACTCGAGGGCTTTCAGGACCTTCCGTCCCGTGACCAGTGGCATACGCCGCGCCACCGCAACGAGGCCCACATCCGGAGTCTCGGTGTGCATCCCGAGACACCCGACCGCGTGGTCGCCGGTGTCGAGGTCGGCGGCGTCCACATCAGCGACGACAGCGGAGCAACCTGGACCGAGCGTCGCGAAGGCGTCCACGACGACGTCCATCACGTTCTCATCCTGGGCCCCGACGAGTACGTCGCGTCGACCGGTGATGGCCTCTACCGAACACGCGACACAGGTCAGTCCTGGACGCGCCTCGATACGGACCTCGATCATCGGTACTTCCGCGAGGCTTTCGCACTCGATGGCCGGCTCTACGCAGCGGCAGCACGAAGCTCGCCAGGGACGTGGAGCGGGAAGAACGGTGCGGACGGGATACTGGTCGAGTCGACGGACTCCGGCGAGTCGTTAGAGGCGGTCTCGTATCCGGGTGAACCGGAGGAAGTTGTCCTCGCGTGGACGGCTATCGACGGGACTGTACTCGCAGGGACGAACGACGGCAGACTCATCAACCGCGATGCCAATGGGATGTGGACCGATGCGGGACAAGTGCCAGCGGGGATTCGGTCGTTGGCAGTCTACTAAATTGAGTACAGTACTGGAGCTCCGTGACTTGAGCGCGTCTAAGCTGTATTACGCGTATTGATCGAGCACGGCCCACTCGTCACAGTGGGGGCATTTGTGATTGGTTACGATTAGCCCCTTCGTGGGGAGATATTCGAAACAGTCCTCACAGGTGAAACTCCCGCAATTTTCGCAGCGATAGCCATCGAGGATTCCACTGCCACAGTCACCGCATCTATCCATCGTATGACGGGTTTCTCCTCCGGCGTCTTAATCTCACTGTGTAGACCAACCCGCAGAAGTTAGAGTCATTCACTTCGTATTGCTGTATTGCGATTATGTTATTGTAGACCTACCACAGTAGTGTTTCTTATATAACTGAGAGTATGTATTATTCACCGGTATTCAACTCGCACAAAAAGCATATATGACAGCACGGAACAACACACAATATCGGTCAATCACACATACTCAGCTGACAAATGTCACGGAACACTGTCAACACTACTGTATCGATCAAGCCCGCCGATGCCTTATTCCTCAGCTGGGCGACCGGCATCAACGCATCCGGGCTCTTCCGTGAAGCATTGACCGAGCAGATGACGTATCGAGACATCGATCGGGACGAACTCTCGACACTCGCCGAGGAGGCGCTCACCGATACCAGTCGAGACCTCGAAGACCTTCTTGAACAGACCTCCAGCATCGATGACCTAAACGCCCTGCTCGAGACAGATCCCTCCACCGACTAGCAGACAAATCCCGCATGAACAATTCACCCCCTGACCCGGCGAGCGATGCAACGGCCACTGAATCGCCCTCCACCGACGACCAGCCGACCGAGTCCTCGGACAGCAGCCATCTCAAACCGACCCTCACCCGTGTTCCCCCGCGAGTTGTATCCCTCGCGATGGGGCTCGCGTTCCTCGTCGTCGCTGTCGGTCCAGCCGCTGCCCAGAATCAGGTCGGCGACGTGTACTGCAACACCGGCGTCGCGACCGGGATCGACCTTGTGTTCGGCGCGGTCGCTGGCCTCGGTCTTCCTGCAACCGGCTTCTACACTGGGAAAGCTGGTCTTTCATATATGCGCGCCGGCGGTAACCCTGAGAAGAAGAACGATGCCAAAGAAAAACTCGTCATGTCCGGTATCGGTTTTGGCATCGTCGTCCTTGCGCTCGTCTCGCCCGAACTCATCGACAAGGTCGGCAGCCAGATGGGCTTTGGCTTCTCGGACTGCGTGAAGCCTTTCTAACCCCATCTGGGATCGCCAGCGAACTGTCCCCGCGACCCTCGTAGGAATAGAATGCACGCCCCCCGCCCGATGGCCTCCGTGCTTGCCCTCCTCCTCGTGAGTAGCACCGCTGGAATTGTCGTCGCCGGAGGGATGGACGGAGTCACCCCCTCGGATCCCGGGGATTCTGTTCCTGACGACGGGCCCGCCTACGGCGTGAACAACAGCACCTTCCAGCGGCTCTGGTCGGAAGACGTCGACAACGGCAACCTCTCGGTCGACGATTTCGATGACACAAACGTCTCATCGCGGGCTGAGTTCGCACATCGGCTTGCCCGGTCAACGGACATCCCGTTCGCTCGCCCACCACAGGCTGCTTCGAACTGGAACAGCGGCGATTTCGGAGATTACAACCCTGGTGGTCGAGGTTCCTCGGTCCATCCTGCCGGTGCATTCCTCGAAGACGGTGTGTACATCAAGGATGCGTATGTTAGCATCTTCGGCGTTCAGCCGTCGACGATTCTCCATCACGCGAACGGAACGACGCGATACATTGCCCCGGACGGCCAGGTCCGCACGATCAGTGACCACCGCGTTGCCGTCCCCCAAGATGATACGAACGGATCGCATCGAGAACGCTGGTCGATCGAGCGAACGAGCATCGAGTCCGTTGAACTCTCCGCTGATGGGAGAACTATTGACTCGGGGAGCGGACATCAGGCCACGCTCCAGTACACCGATCTTTCGGAATCGCAGCAGTTGACCGTCGAGGCTAATATCACGGTACGGCTCCGCCACATAACGCTTGACTGTCCGGACTGGAACTCATCGACATCCGGGTGTGACGGCGACTGGACTCGCGACATCGAAACCCTCGAAGCGTCGAAAACGGTGTCGACGTCACAGTCCGTCGTTGTCAATCAATTTTCGGACATCACTGGCAAACGCGTCCAGTTCGAGGCCCACGAAGACCGGGTCGGCGCGGTCGTCCATCCGAACACGGAGTGGTCGTCGATCACGGTTGACGGCGACGTTCGGGCCCGGAGTAACTGGTGGTTCTACACGGCCGGGCGATCCGGCTGGCAGACGATGGTCACCAGCACCGCGACCAACACGTCTCGTGCTGAGTCGTCGGTGCGCCCCGTCCAAGTTCACGCGTTCCCGAGCCGGCAAGCGCCGTACGTACCAACTGAACTGACCGACGATGGTGAGCGCCCGCTCACTATCGAGGAAACGTGGGGAACCGAACAGACAGGGCCGTCACTGCCGTCGAACATCGTCCTTGAGTCTGCGGATCCGTACGTGAACGCAGATTCGATTGCGCTGAGTTCCACAACCCTCGATGGGAGTGCCCTCCGCGAAGTCACAGTGTATGGCATCGTCCGCGGACAATCGCGAACAGTCACCCTCGCCGAGCAGCAGACCGTCCGCGAAACGAATCTCACCCTGACAGTCACTGAAACAAACGCGACCCACGCGGTCGTTCGTGCGGTGGTTACGGAGAGCGCAACTGGCGACGCTGTCACGACCGGCCGCCTGACCATCGGAAACCAGACCACGGCGCTCAACAGCAGTGGGATGGCCGTCGTTACCATCTCGGACCCAGCGATTGTCGTTCGGGGCCAATACACCCCGACCGCTTGGTGGCGGACTGACCAGCCCTACGCTGCGTCGGAGGATGTCACGAAGACACCAGCGAACTTCCCCGACCTCCAGACGCTCATCCAGCTCGTCGTCGTAACGGTTCTCTGGTTCATCCCCGTTGGAGTCCTGGTTTTCGGCTTCGACTACATGTCCGACGGGGCGCTGCTCGGACTCACAAACCGAACATGAACGACAACACAACAGCTCCCACTCACGGCAAGTGTATTGACCGTCGAACAGTTCTCAGTGGCCTTAGCGCTACTCTCGTCGCGCTCTCTGGGTGTTCCTCATCGCCATCCGAACCCACCAGTCCGGGTTCTGAGACGTCGCCCCCACCGGGAGGCGAGAGCGATGCCTTCGAGCGCGTCGCGATGACCGAGACCGGCCTCGTCGTCGAACTCGCTAGCGACACTAACGCTGATTCGGTGAATCTCATCAACCCGAACGGTGAGATGAACTCGCTTCAGCGAGTGCAAGAGGGAGCGACACAGGTTACATTTCAGCTACTCGGCGAAGCCGAAGACGGGTACACTCCCGGAGAGTACCGAGTCGTCGCCGTCGCTGGTGACGAGCCCATCGGCAAGACGACGATCTCCCTTGAGCCCGAACTCACGATTACAGACGTCATGTGGGCCCAGAATCACCCGGACATGGACTGGGACAAAGACAGATCGACGTGGCAGCAACTCGCCGCGTTCTCTATCGAGAATACGGGGAATGCTCCGTCGTTCCTCACCATGGCCCGGTGGACGGACGCCCCGCTCTGTCGAGTGAAGTCACAGGAGACGATGGAATTCGGCCACAATACACTCCTTCCGGCCGGTGAGACGACGACCGTCTACTCGTCGGCTCCGATCTACCAGACCGAGGGGCGTCTTGGAATGGGGGCACACGTCAACTGTAGCGACCTCGGAACGGCTCCACTCACAGTAACTGGAGCCGTCCAGGCCGGGGCGAACCCGTCGTACTCACAGACGATTGAGTACGGTGGAACGAACAACTCGTGCGAGCTCACCATCGTCGACGGTGGCCCGACTGACTCGACCCAGACGACGTCGAACGGGGAGGATGCCTGAATGGGATGGCTTGAGGAACAGGTACAGGACGCCATCGAGAACGTCATCAACAGCATCAAAGAGGCACTCCTCGGGTTCGCGAACGACATTTTCAGGGCCCTTCTCAATCCGATTGTCGGTGTCCCTGCGCCGGAATCCAACTCCCGGTACATCGTCGTCGGCACCCCTGATAATGCGCCATGGCAGAGCCTGTACGCAGATTTCTATCTCCAGTATATCCTGCCGTTGACGGTAATGTTGCTCATCGTCGGGCTCGCCTACATCGGTCTGCGGTCAGGGTCGATCAGTCCTTACCGACGAAAGCGTCTTCTCCGACGTATCGGGCTCGTATTCATGGGATCGTTCGTCTGGTTCCCCCTTGTGTCGATCCCGCTCCAATTCGTCAATGCAGTTGGCCTCACGCTTGCCCCAATCAACGATATGTCGGCAGGGTTTGGGAGTCTCATCGAGTCAGCAGTCGGTGGCCTCTTCGTCGTTCTCGCCATGGCTCTCGTCTCGAACTTCCTGCTCATCGTTGCTGGCCTCGTCTACGGCCTCCGCTGGCTGGGCATTCTCGTGCTCACCCCGTTGATGCCGTTGCTCGGCGTCTTCTGGGCCCTCGACGTATGGCCCCTCACCCCGGCCTCGAAGATTGCTCGCCGTGCCGCCGGCATCTACCCTGGTCTGGTTCTCGCGGGACTTCCTGCTGCAGTCCTCTTCCGGATCGGCTGGCAGATGGATCTCACAGCGAGCGCAAGTGGAATCTTCTCGCTATTCCTCGGACTCGTGCTCATTCCGGCAGCCTGTATCGCCTCGATTATGACCGTCTACTGGTCTGCCCCCGCGATTCAGACAATCGCCCGTCGGGGAGCTACCCATACGAATCCGGCAGCTGCCGCCTCAGCCGCGAAGAAAGGAACTGGGAAATCGGTTCGCGGTGCCCGGAACGTGCATCGAGGATACGCGCAGAACAAATCTGGTCCAGTGACAAAGAGCGGACAGGCCCAGCTCGGGGGCGGCGACTCGAACGCCTACAAACTAGGTTCCTCCGCCCAGTCAGCGACGGATCACGCAGGCCGCTACAACAACCTGCGGCAATCGAAGACCGGGCGGATGCGCGATAAGGCGAAAGAAGACGCAAGTCGGGCATCGCAGGCGGCGAAGGCCCGGTCGAAGCAGGCGTTCAAAAATACGAAAGAGAAAGTCTCACGGTGGTAATTTCATGAGTACGAACACTGACGACCAGGAGTACAGCGCCCGACGGATCCATCAGTCACTCGGCGGCACGACAGCGTTCTTCCAGGGGTACACGATTGGCGAGATCATGCTGTTCGTCGGCGTGGCGTTCGTCACGCTCGTCGGTGCAGCACTCGTCCCGGCCGCACTCACCATTCCCGTTCTCGGGTTCGGCATCATGCTCGGCCTCGTCCTCGGAGTGCTCCACAAAGTGAAGCCCTCCTACCTGTGGCTCACCGAGTGGCTAGCCGCACGGCTCGGCTGGGCAGTCAAGAACAAAGAGTACACGCACGGCGAGGACAATAGCGAGGTCCGCTATCTAACTCGCGTTGGGCAGGTCTTCCCGCATGCCATCGAGCGGTCAGACGGCGCGCTTGTCGGTGCGATGAAGATCGAGCCGGCGAACATGGCCCTCGAGGATGACGAGGCGTGGGCGAAAGCCGTGGACTCGCTCTCCGAGTTCGTCAACGCGACCATCGACTTCCCCGTGAAGTTCTATATCACTAGCCGGGAGGTCGACCAGGACGACAGCGTCCGCGACCACCAGCGTCGCCTCGGTGACGCCGACGTCCGCTCACGGCCCGTCCTCAAGCGACTGCTCGACGAGTACATCACCACCAACACCGACCAGAACGGCGATATCGACTCCGAGAGCACGACCATCCGCGAATACTACATTATCACCGCCGTTCGCGACGCCGACGTCGAACAGCTCGACGAAACCGGCGACAGCGTACTCGCCTACCTCGCCGACATCCCTGTCGTGGGGCGCGTGTTTGGCCGCTTCCAGTCTGATGGTCTCTCCAAGGCCGAACGTGACCGACTCAAGGAAGACAAGTTAGAATCCCGCCTCGGCCAGATTCGCCGCGGTGGGTCCTCGCTGTACCGCTGCTCAGTCAGTCCGGTCGACGCCTACGACCTCACCCGTGTGACCAAAGAGTACTGGACGGGACGGACTGAGGAGTATGGCGACATCACTGACGCAATCGGCACGTTCCCAGTCGTCGCCCACGGCATTAGCGACGACGTACCGTCGACGCCCGATCCAGACGATGTCGTCGATGCGATGGACGACCTCGATAGTGGAGACAGTAAGGCATCAGAAACGGAGATCGCTGATCAGGACCGCCTCGGCGACACGTCGACGCTACATCAATCGGTGATCGCGCCGTCGACGGTCGACTGGGAGACGACCTACGCCGTCATCAACGACGACACGTATGTTCGGACGTTCTGGATCGAACAGTTCCCAGAAGAGCCTGCCGACGGGATGTTCGAGCGCCTTCTATTGGAGACTGAGCTACAGACGGACATCAGCATCCATCTCGACCCATTCGACACCCAATCGGCCGAGGACATGATGGCCGACTGGATTTCGGATCTGAAGGTCAACCAGCACGACGCCAACAGTCTCAAAGCCGAGGACCTCCAGGACGATATCGACCGTGGGAAATTCATGCGGTCACTCGTCCGTGCGAACAAGGCGTCGTTCTACCGTGGCGGCGTCTTCATCCGACTATCCGCCGAGAGCAAGCAGGAACTCGATAACCAGACGACAAGGCTACGCTCGATCGTCAAGGACGCCCCGGCGAACTGCACACTCAAAGTCGCGAACCGCTGGCAGGAGAAAGGGCTTGCAACTGTCTCGCCCCTCGGTGCGAACGAACTCGGTCGCGACCGGATGTCGACGCTGACGAATCAAGCCATCGGGGCGATGTTCCCGTTCTCGTCGAACTACATGATGATGGACGAGGGTGTCGAGTACGGCTACCACGGCCACAACGGCTCACCCGTCCAGATCAACCCGTGGAACCTCGAAACCGGCCACAGCGAACTCGTCGTCGGAATGCCCGGCGCCGGGAAGACGTTCGGTGACATCATGCGTCACCTGCGGATGATGAAACGCCAGCAGGATACGATGCTCGTGATGATCGACCCAGTCGGAGGGTTCAGAGGCATCGCCGACGCCCTGGACGCGAAGACGATCACGGTGGGTGGCGACACACATCTGAATCCCCTGGAGATCCGTGAGACGCCACAGGAAGTCCTCAACGCCGAGGACGGCATCTCCCCACTGTCCGCGAAGAAAGACGAAGTCTACGCCGTCCTCGAAAATTTCCTGACCGCTCGTGACATCGACCTCGGGACTGAGACGGGCGTACTCTCGTACGTCATCGACGAGGCGTACCGTCAGGCCGGTGTCGTCGAAGACGACATCTCGACGCATACGCCCGAGAACTCGCCGACGATGACCGACGTCCATCGGATTCTCGCTGATGTCGCGGAAAACCCTGACGAGCACAACATCGCGGCGTCCGAATCTGCTCGCGAACGTGCTGCAGAGTACGCGGACGAATTGGCGATCGCATTCCAGCCCTTCCGTGAGGGCGGATCGTACGACAACCTCGCGGAACGCTCAGAAGTCAATATCCTCGAGGGTGACAACAAGGTCGTCTATATCGACCTCGGGCAGATCGAGGGGAGTGCGTCGGGAATCGACCGGCAGACGTTCCTGATGCAGTTGCTGTTGTCGACGGTCTACCAGCAGGCGAAGAAGACCGACCGCAACGTCGAACTCGCCATCGACGAGGCCCACTACCTCTTCGAAGACCAAGCGAATCTCGATTTCCTCGAAACGGCGTTCCGCCACCAGCGCCACGCCGGCCTCCGGATGGTCTTACTGTCGCAGACCGCCCAGGAGTTCTACGAGACCGACCAGGCCGAGAAGATCCTCGGCATGTGCCCGATCAAAGTCTTCCACAAACTGCCCGATCTGGACGACGAAACGGCCGACAAAATCGGGCTGACGCGCGAGCAGCGCCAGTACGTTCGTGGGGCGGATGCCGGGAAGGAGGATCTCGGCTACAGTCAGGCGCTCGTTTGCGTCGAGGAACACGGGACGTATCCGCTCCACGTCGTTGCGGACCCCTTCGAGAAACGCGTCATCGACTACGAACCAGCAGATAAGGAGTTCATCCAGCAAGCCATCAGCGATGAGTCTGAAGAACTGGTCGACTTCGAGGCGTTCGTGGAGAACGAGGCGCGGATGAATGCCCTCACCAGTCGCTACGATCTCTGCGAGGACGAGGCCACTCGCATTCTCGATGATGGATTCACCGAGGACGAGATCGTCGAGGCGGTGGTCGCAAACGCACGGCGGAACGGCACGGAGGAGACGTCCGCGCTCGCCGATGGCGGCGAGGACGCTAGTCAGTCCGAGGAGGAGGCGAGTGACGATGATTAACCGACTCTTCGGCGGCACCTCGCAGTACGACGCCACACAGCTACCGATCGAAGAACCACTTGTCCAGCAGCCGGCGGATGCGCCGGGGATTTTGCTCCGAATTCGCCCGTTCAAAGAGAACCAGGGCGTCGTCGACGGCGCCGGGCTACTCCAATCAGTTCACGACGTTACGACGAACTTCCGGGGGAAGAACACGAGCGACCACCACTCCTTCGAGGTCTGGTTCGACGAGGGGAAGATCACGTTCTACATGCACGCCGCGACCGAGGCGGCCGCCGACAAGTTCCGCCGCCGCGTCGGCAACAACTACGCCAACAGCGAGGTGTTCCCCGTCGACGGAGGAGTTGCCTTCCCCGTTATCGACCCCGACGAGTACGTCGCTGGTGCGTGGCTCGAAATGGAGAAACTTCCGTACTACCCGATTCGCCACCACAACAGCGACGAATGGGCGAACGACCCGTACGGCGAGATTACAAGCGAGATGCTCACACTCGACGACAGCACGGTCGTCACGCAGGTCGTCTTCCGACCGGCAAAGCAGTCCTGGACGGACGGCGACCGATTCAAGCACAACAGCGTCGACGACCTCGCTCACGCACTCCGACAGGGAACCTCTGTAGGGTGGCTGAATCCCCGCACGCGGCCAGCGAGCGAGAAGGACAAACAGGCCGCCGAAACCATCGAGCAGCAGCGCGGCCAGCAGGCGTTCCACGTCAACATCCGCGTCCTCGCAGCGTCCACGGATAAAGACGAAGCCGAGGCCCGTGCCCGTGGCGTCGCCGGGATGTTCAGGAAGTACTATAACGCCATCACCGAGCAGGGTCTCGACGATACGCCAGTCTGGCATCGCAAGGACGGCAAGCGCGCGAAACAGCTCCGCCAGCACGTCACTCGGATGGCTGACCGCGAGTGGACCGACCGGCGCATGATCATGACTGTCGACGAGCTCGCCGGCGTTGCCCATATCCCGAACAACGAGATCGAGACGCCGAATATCGACTGGCGCTACACCCAGCGCGGCGACCGCGTCCCCGCAGATACGGACCAGTACGAACAATCTGCGACTAGACACCGGTCTGACGAGCGACCGGCCAGACAGGGAGGAGAGGATCGTGTTTGATCGCTTCTTCGGTCGCGACGACGCCGACCAGGACGCTACGTCGGAAGGCACGTCAGAGAGCGACGACACGCCACGTGAAGCGAGGTCCGACGAGAGCTTCGAGGGTGACGCAGGTCGGATGACTGGGACCAGTCCGGGTCCACAGTCGCTGCTTGGCGAAACGTACGATATCACCGAACAGGAGACGGACTACGTCGGGAGCAAGCCAGTCGTCACTGAGACGCTGAACGAGGGCACCGTCGCCGGATCACACGTCCGCGAGATGCTAGAATCGGGTGTCGATACAGCTCCATCGCCGCTGTGGATTGGGTACGACGAGGACGCCCAACGAGGGTTCCGCGAAGCCCCGCTCCGCTTCGAGTCTCTCTTCCGGCACATCTGGATTACGGGAACCACCGGCTACGGGAAGACCACAGAGTTGCTGAACATGATGGTCCAGTGGGCGTATTCAGGGTATGGATTCGTATACTTCGACCCGAAAGGCCGCGACTCACGCGAACTCCTGCGGATGCTGCCCGAAGACCGGCTCAAAGACGTCGTCTGGATCGAACCTGGTTCATCCGAGCACGACAAGACGGTCGGGCTGAACTTCCTCGAAGTCCCCGACTGCGAGACTGAAGAGGAGCGTGAGAACGAGATCGAGAATCGCATCGAGAACCTGAAAGCGATCTTCGATACGGACGAGTACTGGGGGATCAACATGGAGTCGATCACCGAGTCGATGGGCCGGGCGATGATGCAGTCCGACCAGCCGTTCTCGGTGATCGATATGTACTTCACCCTGTTGCACGCCGAGCGCCGCGAAGAGTTCGCCTACGACGTCGAGGATCCCTACGTCAGGGAATTCTGTTTCGAAATCGCGCGGATGGACGACGAGACGATCCGCCCGCTGCTCAAACGCATCAAGTCGTGGGTCGAAAACTCGGTCATCCGGCGGATCATCTCCCACCGCGAGAGCACCATTGACTTCCGTGACATCATCGACAACGATCGGATCGTCATCGTCCGGACGCCCGTCGAGAACACAGACATCAAGAAGATGGTCACGCTCGGCGTGATGCGGAACCTCTGGAGTGCCATCCAACAACGCTCCTACGAGCACGATACCGATCCAGATCCCTACTTCGTGCTCTGTGACGAGTTCGACGACATCGCGAGCGAAAACCTCGATATCGAGTCGATGCTCGCCCGCGCCCGATCGATGCGTCTCTCCGTGACCTTGTCCTCTCAGTATCCCTCGCAGTTCGGCGAGGACACGCGGAAGGCGATGCAGAACAACTGCGACAACCTCATCGCCTTCTCCGTGAACGACGTCGACGACGCCCAGCTCTTGATGAAGCGATTCCGCGACTACACTGCCGAAGACCTCATCTCGACCGATCAGTACCAGGCCTGGACGAAACTCCCACTAGAGGGCGGTCGGTACTCCGAACCTGTCCTCCTCCGGACGTTCCCACCGTATCCCCCACTACGGTCATCGGATGCAGTCGACGATATCATCGAGGCGAGTTTGGACCGGTATGGAACCGACCCGTTGACCGACGCGGAGATTATGCAGAATCTCATCTACAGCGACGCCAACGAAGCAGCGGACCCGACGAAAATCCTGGCCGAGACGATGGCTGACGCGATTCGCGCCGTCCAAATCCGAGCGGACGTCCGCGAGGCAAATGGCTGGGTGGACGTCACGGCTGTCGACGAGGAACTGGCGACGCGCCTTGAGAACGCTCATTCCGACATCGACTACGCGGACGATGACCTACCAGAGGTCCGTAACGCGTCGCGGTTGATCGACGTCGAGTTGCAGGATGGTGATGTCGTGACGCGACTGTCCGAGGCCGGCGAAGCAGAAGTGCAACCTGAAACGGGCGACGTCGAGTCGGCAGGCGGGTCTGACCACGATGCAGTGCTCGTGGAGACCGAGCGGGGCCTCACCGAGCGCGGGTTTAGCGTCGATATCCTCGAACAAGACGGCAGCGAGCAACCCGACGCCATCGCGACGCACCCAGATCACGACGTCGTGTTCAACATCGAGGCCGAGACGACGACACCGGATCGGCCCGCGAAAGTCTTGCAGAACCTCAAACGAGCGCACGACGCAGATCGCATCCCGATTTTCGTCGTTCGCCCAGGTGACCCCGAAACAGAGTGGGCATCACGCGTCGAGAACATTCTCTCGGTACCGTTGCGAGAGCGAGCGGACGGCACCGAACAGTTCTACAACTGCGACGAGGTCGTGACCTTCGGCGGTGGTGCAACAGCCCACGGTGGCGTCACCGCCGTTCGACCCTGTACGTCCGACACGAATCGGACAGTCTGGAGACGCAAGAGCGGTGAACGCGTACTGTCGGACGGTGAGACGGAGTTCGCCCGCGTTCCGGATGATGGACCGCTCTCGAAAGATGACGTGCCAGCCTACTACAGTCACGACCGCGAATCCGGCCAGTATACCGTCCATCAACCCGGCGAAACGCGGACGTACGAGTCAAGCGAGGAGTTCGAGGCGGAGTGGACACCGATCAAACGGCCGTTCCTCCCTGACGTCGACCTGCCAGACGCGGAGTATTCGCGCGACAGCTACCTCGTGCTGATACTGCCAAAAGACGGCAGTCCCACACTCTTCCAGCAGGGTGACACACACGAACTGCCTGCATCACCGGACAACGACGAGCTATGGCCTGACGACCCTACCGGTGAGCACAGTCAGACTCCAGACTCGGGGGAGGCTGCGGAGTCGGCCCCGTCGGCTGGATCAGGTTCATCAGTAGCGGAGGGAGTGGAAATCGAGCCAGATGGTGACGGCATCGAGGCGTTCGCGGCGATGTACATCAGAGAGGCTGATGGAGCGCAGGTTCCGAAGGCGACCCTGTTTCAAGCGTACTCGAAGTGGACTGACCAGCACGACATCGATGGGACAAACGCGAGCTGGTTCGGTCGGAAGCTTTCGAACGTCATCGAGTATGAGGATGACCGTGTCAGAGACGGCGACGATTTGGTGACGGTCTACTCTGGTATCGATCTGACCACAGACGGATTACAGCTCCTTGAATGACTCCTCTTATCAGAATTATGAACGCAATCCACGAGGGTCGCCGACTGGCTCACTTTGCTGCATCGCCCTTATCCCAATCATCCCTTGTTAGCCGTTCTATCCACCAATCTCTGGTCCATTATCGGGTTTGTTCAGGGCAGAGCAGCCGTTCAGGTCAGGAATCCGAGGGTTGTTCAGGGGAAAATCACAGGACGGGAGCAATGTTCAGGGCAAATCGAAGGCCAAAACCAACTAGTATAGAACGGGATGTCCCCGTTGGACAGGACAGCGAACAGCCCACCGGATGGTTGGGTGTTTATCAACATCGTGATAGTGAGTGGACGATGTCCAGATGGACGCTCACCGCGAGGGGGATCGATGGTGTCTGAGTCGTCGCTCGCTGTCTCGGGGCTCCCCGAGGGGGTGCGTGAGCGCGAGCAGTGGGTGTGCTGGCGCGAAGAGGATCGAGATGGGAAACCGACGAAGATTCCGGTGACGCCGGGGGCTGGTGGGTTCGCGTCGTCGACGGAATCAGATACCTGGAGTGATTTCGAGACGGCACTCGAGTACACCGAGACAGAGCACGCGGACGGCGTCGGGTTCGTGTTCACCGACGACGACCCCATCGTCGGCGTCGATTTGGACGACTGTCGCGATCCGGAGACCGGCGACGTCGACGATGCTGCGCGAGACATCATCGACCGATTGGATTCCTACACGGAGGTGTCGCCGTCCGGCACCGGCTATCACGTTCTCCTCAGGGGTGAACTCCCGGAGGGCCGGAATCGGCGGGGGAGCATCGAACTGTACGATACGGCGCGGTTTTTCACCGTTACCGGCGACCACGTTGACGAGACACCGACTCACGTCGCCCGCCGGCAGGACGCGCTCGCGGCGATTCACCGCGAGTACGTCCAGGACACTGGCAGCGACACGGCGTCCGAGTCCGAGCCCCGTGGCGCGACTAACGGGGAGTCAGCAACGAGCGGTGCAGTCAACGTCGAAGTTGACCTCGAGGATGAGGTGCTCCTCGAGAAGGCCCGGAACGCGTCGAACGGCGAGAAGTTCGAGCGGCTCTGGAACGGGAACACGGTCGGGTACGATAGCCAGTCGGAGGCTGACATGGCGCTGTGTTGTCTGCTGGCGTTCTGGACCGGCGGCGACCGGACGCAGATGGATCAACTGTTCCGTGAGTCCGGGTTGCTTCGCGAGAAGTGGGATGAGGTCCACTACGCGGATGGATCAACGTATGGAGAGAAGACCATCGAGCGAGCAATCACGAGTACCTCGGAGTTCTACGAGCCAGACGCCGGCGACGACACCGCGGACGCCCACGACCCCGCTACCGACTCGTCGGCAGCCACTGATACCGATGACTCGGAGCGGAGTCGGGCGTATTTGGTCGAGAAGAACCGGCTGCTGACCGAGCGCGTCGACGAACTCGAGGCGACACTGGCAGAGAAGAACGAGCGGATCGACACCCTCGAAGCAGAAGTCGAGCGACTCACCGAAGCACCCACAGACCGTGACCAAGAGCCAAGTAATCCCCACGAAGCGACCACTGTCGATTCTGGTGAGGACGGTACCGAGTCCGAGACAGCGTCCGTGTGGGGCCGGGCAAAAGGGTTGTTCGGGAGTAGCTCCGAGTAACAGCGAGACTGCGACGAAGCGTACGTCTCGGCTGGCGCGAAACGACAGTCAGCTGCAAAGCGGTTCGCCCGGATGCGGGATCGACGCGCTGGACCACGAGTCGTGGATTGCACTCGTGTTCCTCACTGTCGTCGTCGCGACAATCTGGCTGTAATGGCTGGCAGCAAGGAGCAGTTATTGCCCTTCCTCGTCAGGGTCGTGTCGGAATCCGCAGTTCGTCGTCGACTTCGTACAGATAGCCCTTCAAGAGCAGTTGCTCAATGTGTTCTCGTGCGTCGGCACGTTCACTCCCCTGCTCCACGAGATGCGCGACTGCGTCCGCTCGCGTGAGGCGTTCGTCATCCGGCAGCGTGTCGACGTACTGCTCGAGGTGCTCGAGCGCGGCTTCCTCACTGGAATTAATCGGCGTTCCCGAATCCCGCATTAGTTCTGCCTACGGTGGCCAGGGGTTAGGAATTCGGGTGAGCGTCGAGCGACAGCCACTCGCTCCACCGTCCCTTAGAGCGGAGCTCGATTAAAATCGCCAGCCGCTAACAGGACAGACACGTTGAAACGGTAAGTATAGGGGACGTAGATCGCGACTACGCCCGGAACGATCCGAGCCACTCTCCTTCTGTGTGACAGGAATTTTAAACTATGCGGGAGCACCACTAACTGCATGCCTTCTCGCAGGTCAATACTCCTTGAGGAGATGGTATGGCCAGAAGTCGAATCGGCGCTCGAAAACGGAACACGGACGGCGATCGTTTCCGTCGGCTCGATCGAACAGCACGGTCCCCACCTCCCGTTGAACATGGACACACTGGACGGTGACGAACTCTCGCAGCGGATCGCGGAGAAACTGGGAGATGCCCTTGCTGCACCAACGATCCGGCCCGGCTGCTCAGGACACCACATGGAGTTCCCGGGCACTATCACTATCCCGCCCGAGACACTGATGGATGTGATCAGAGCATACTGCCGGTCGCTCGATGACCACGGCTTCGAACATATCGTCTTAGTCCCGACGCACGGCGGGAATTTCGGTCCGGTCAAGACTGTCGCACCAGATGTCGCTCGGGAAATCGAAGCCACTGTGATTCCCCTGGCTGACCTCGATGAGCATATGCAGTTACTGAATGATGGCCTCAGCGAGGCGGGGATCAAATACAATCAAGACGTGATTCACGCCGGTGCAGCCGAGACGGCGGTGGTGTTGGCGGTAAATAAGGATCTCGTAAGGCTGGAGAACATCGAGTCCGGCCCTGAAGGGAAGATTTCTACCGCTCGCCTTCTGAGCGAGGGGTTCAAAACCATCACCCAAAACGGTGTGCTTGGCGATCCGGCTGAAGCAACCGCTGAAGCCGGCGAAACCATCATTCAGAACGTGGTTGATACCTACGTTGATCACATCAAGAATGAACGTCGTTCTGTGTAGACATTCACCTCCACCGAGGTTGAACGATTAATACGCACGAGCCATCCAACGGTTGTTCCAATAGGAAACGTATCGAACGAATAGGCTTCAACACAGCCGAGAGCGGCGATTATTCCTGGTCAGCGTGGTCGTCGTCATCCGAAACCCGTCCGCCCGGGAGAACAACCCGCAGACGCTGCCCGTGTTCGAGATCGTCTGGTGGGTCTTCGAGGCGAAGCAAGAGCGTGCCGTTGCCCGCATCGACGACGCGGGCGTCGACACCACGGTCGGTGACGGCCGCTTCGATCCGGTCGAGACGAGCATCCAGTCCCCCGAGGGCCGTCTCGATGTCCGGGTCGTCGCCTGTCGCCGCCCAGTCCTCGGCCGACCCGTCAGCCAGCGCTGAGCCTGCCGCATCCTCCCGTCCGTCGGCATCCTGCTGGGTGGTAGCTGTCTCCTGGTGCGTCTGCGCGTCGCGCTCCACCGAGAGCCGGTCGCGAAGCGCTTCCAGGTCGAGTCCTTCCGCCTCGAGATCCACGTCCTCAAGTCGCGTTACCGACGGCAGCGGAATCTCCTCGTCCGCGAGCGCGTCGCCGAGCGTCCCGCCCATCGTGGTCGGCCCAGACTGCACCCGACGTTTCGTCGACGCCGTCACCCACGGTGGCGGCGTCCAGCCCGAGTCGTCCAAGAGCGTGTAGCAGGCCGTGTCGTCGGTCGCCCAGACGAAACTATCGTACTTGTCCTTGTACTGGTCCGCGGCGGCGCCCTGTTGATGCGTGATGACGACGTGGACCGGCGAGAGCGCCTCGACGACATCGTCGATCGTCTGCGGCGTCGGGTGGTTGCTGAGCGAGAACTGGTGGGTCGTACACGCCGCGCTCGCCACCGGATCAGTCCCGCCGTTAATGAGTTGGACGAGCGTCGCGCCGGGGTCGTCGGCAATCGTCTCGAAGAGGCGTTTGGCGCTCCCGTCGATCGGTACCTCCGGCCCGGCGATCGTCACGCCATCCGCCTCCAAGACCGCTGCTGGGTCAGCGAACTCGGCGGACGTCTCGACGTTCGGGACGGTGTACTCGAGGCGGTCGTAGAGCTTCGCGACGTGGCCAGCAAGCGTGATGGGCAGTCGTTCGTCCCACTGGTCGGCGAGGTGGCCGAGGAGGTACGCGAGGTGGAGCCCAGTCAGGCCGCTGGCAGTCGTGAGGACGGTCGAGCCGGCCCAGACGCGTTCACAGATCGCCCCGACAGCGTCGGTGAGCGTCGCTTCGAACGTCTCGCTCGTCGCAGCGGTCAGCACGAGGACGTCGACGTTCACGGGGAGGTCGCGATCGAAACCGGGATAGCCGGCTGCGCGTCGGGTCGTGAAATCACCGGTGACGAGGATCGTTCGGCGCTCGTCGTCGGCAGTGACCTCGAAGAGGAAACCCGCTGCGCCCGGCGTGTGGCCGGCCGGCACGGGATGGACGCGGAGGCCGGACACGATCCGCGTCCACTCCGCGATTGGTTCCAGCTGGTCGAGCACACGGTCCGTGTTCGTGAGGTCGTAGTGGGCGGCGCCGGCAGCGAAGACGTCCTCGAGCATGGTGGCCGTGTCGGTGGCGGCGTACACCGGCGCGCCGTGGGCGAGGGCGTCGCCGAGCGACTGGTAGTGATCGAGGTGGGCGTGGGTGAGACAGATCGCGGCGAGATATTCGTCGGCGTCGTCGTCGAGGAGATCGTCGGTCGAAACGTTCTGGCCAGCATCGACGAGCACGCAGACCGTCTGGTCGGCGAGCAACCCATCGATCCGCAGGACGACGGATTCGCGCCCGGAATACGGGTTCGCGTGCTGGAACTGGATCTCCATCGATATCTGTCCTATCAGCGGCCGGCACAATATATCATCGCCTCACCGGTGGAACATACCGCGTTGTGAGGTTTCCGTCGAGGTACAGTGGACGAGTCTGCGTCATGCAGTCACCTCCCTTCGCTCCCGATCTCTGCTTCATGTCTATCGTCGCCAGGAGGCGCGAGGCGCGCTCCTGACCGTGCTTCGCGAGAGTACCCATGACTGAACCAGACGCATTCGACGATACGACAGCCGATTATGAACGACTCGAAACCGAACTCCTCGCCCAGGACCGAGATGCAGCCCGCCCCTCGACGGCGGACGTCGACGAGACGACGGCGCGACAGCTCGTCAGTGACCTCGTCGACGACGATCTCGTGACGGCGGTCGCCGAGCAGCGAGTCCTCGTTCACGAACCGAGTGGCGAGGCGTTCGACGCGATCCGCCAGCTAGCTGTCTTCCATCGAGGATGGACGGCCGCGCAGGACGCCGGCGCGGAGGATGAGTAATGCAACAGACGCTCTCCGGGTGTGCGTTCTGTGACGCGCCCTCTGGTTCGAAGATCGGTGACGCCCATACCTGGGGTGCCGATGAGCGGGTTACGCACGCGATCTGCGTCGACTGTGCCATCCAGGAGCAGGCTGAGCCCGTGGACCGAGATCACCATGCTTGTGACAGCTGTGGCCTCGTTGTCGACACGCTCGCTGCGCTGACTCGGTTCCGCGTGGAGCTCGGGCATCTCGAGGGACCGCTACACCTCTGTGTCCGCTGTAGTCCAGGTGGGCCGGCAACGTACTGGACGCGGGAGCTCGACGACCATCTCGTCTCGACGCCCGAGTCGGGGTGAACTGACCCCAACATTCTTTATTGATTCGCTGTAAACTGTAATCACTGCCGAAGCCATGTCACGCACCTCGAACCGGGCCGACGGCGAGGTCATCCGCGACTTCCTCTCGGTCGCGGACCTCCTCGAAGAACCAGCCCTCGCCCAGCTGTACGCGTATCTCGCTCGCGAGGGCGAGTCGACCGTCCAGGAACTAATGGACGCCCTCGACCTCGCGCAGGGCACGGCCTACACCTACGTCAACCGGCTCGTCGACGCCGGCGTCATCGAGGCAACCAGCGAGGAACAGCCCCGGCGGTACGTTGCGCGGGAGATCGACCTGACCGTGACAACGGCCGCTGGCGACCGTGAGTACACGATCACGCCGGCGCTCATCGACGCCGTCGGCCGGCGGGCGACCGACGACGACATCGATACGTACATCGACCGGCACGGAATCGCCGGGCTCGCGACGGCGCTCACCTACGCTGTCGACCGCGAACGGGGCGAGATCACCCACCGCCTGATGGCCCAGGACCTCGACATCTCGCCGCTCGCAGCCGAGATCATTCTGCAGGCACTCCGGCCCGTCGTCCTCGAGCACTTCGACATCGAGACGTCGGGCGCGTCGGGCGCGGATATCGGCGGCGTCGACGAGGACGTCGTCGACGACGCGTGACCGCCATCCATATCGCGGATGCCGGCCTGTTCGTCGCGATGGGCCAACCGTCGAACCGGCGGTATCAGGCCGTCCGTACGTTCGCCCGCCGGAACGACATCACATTCGTCCTCCCCGAGCGAGTATACGACGAATTGACTGTTGAGGTGGACGACGTCGAGACCCCGCCGATCGACACGGCGATCGAGGAGGGATGGACGCGTGTGGCAGCGCCGCTGGACTACTCGCTGGGACTGGTGTCGCGGACGATGGATGGCGTCCAGCGATACATTGCGAACGCGGATGACCGGCCGGCCGACGAGATCGAGCGTGCCGATCCAGCATTGGCAGGCGTCGCTGCCCATGCGTTTGTCGAGGGGGGCTGCAGACCACGCGTACATCTACACGACGGATTCGCTCGCTGGAGAAGAGGCTGAAGCAGTCCTCGCAAGCGAGGGGTACGGCGACTCGGTGACGTATGTGAATGGCTTCCGGTTCGTCGAGGACCTGCTCGAGTAGTCCGCTTCCGGGCGAGCCCGTCTACCGGTTACTGGTAGTCCGGCAACGACAGTCGTGCGCTTCTCGAAAGCCCTCGGCCGCTCGGCATCCCGCGACCCGCGCTGCGCTCCTCGTACCTGTGGTGCTTGCGGGGTCGGGGGACGACCGAGACGGCCTCGCCCTTTCTGAGTCCACCAGGATGCCGGCTGGGTCACCGAGCGTCGAACTCGGGTGCTCAGTTGGTTCGGTACGGCCCGCCCCGCTCGCCGCATTCCGCCCTCCGCGTCGCTCGCGACCGACCATTCCGGGCATGCGGGCGCTCTCCGCACCGCGAGCGCCCGTTCCGGGCTAAAATGGATGTGCCCTCGGCGCCAGCGGGTATCCCCGTCGGTTGCGCCCCTCGCGGGCTTTCGCGTTCCAGCGCTTGGTGCCGCCTGCGCTGGCGCGCGCCACACCGCGGCGCGCGTTCTCGGCGACAGTCGCCCTGGACACGGACCCGCAGTCCGGGCCGGACACGAGCGGGCATATCCCGCTGGCCGCTCGCTCCGGGCGGGTCGGCGCGCGGTGCTGGATGGTTGACCTCCTCGGGCGCGCTCTCGCTCGCGCCCACAGGGCGCTCGCGAAGGCGCGAGCGAGAGCGCGCAGACGAGTCTGTCGGTCGTAGTCCATCGAGGAAATCCGCGATGTAGAGGCATCGCGGTGTCGGGCGCTGAGCGCCTTCAGGAATCAGGGTAGATTCCAATGTCAAGTAACAACGCCACCACGGATGTAGTTTCGGTCGATGAACAGGCATTCGAGCAAGCGGGCGGTCAGGCGGTCGATGAAGATGGCTTCCCGGTCGTCGACGAGACGCCGGCGTTCGAGGCGGCTGTCGAGCAGGAGACGCAGGCGAAGGTCGATGCGAACCACCCGGACGGGATCGCGGACACGAGCGAGGACCGGATTCACGGTGTCACCCTCGAACAGGAGGAGCGCATTCGGGCGCGGGACGCCGAACTGGAGCGCATCAGTGCCCAGGCCGAGCTGGGAACGCAGGACGGTCGGGAGCAGCGCACGCGAGAGGTCGTCAGCGAGCAGTGTGGTCGTGACAAACCGGCGCCGGCGGAGCGCACGGATCCCCGAGAGAAGCTCACGCAAGAGGAACTCGCGGAGGTCAACGAGCAAGCAATGCGGATCAGCGACGAGGTGAAGGGCGGCTGGTCGAGAGCGGTCGTCGCGAAGCAGCTGGCCGAGAAGGTGCAGCGCGGACGGGACGTCACGAAGGCGGTGCTGGAGACCCTCGAAGAACTGAAGGCTGCGCCGGGGGCGATCGTGCCCATCGCGGACGTGCCGGATGTCCCGGTCGGGGAGGTGACGGTTGAAGGAACTGTGCAGACCCTCTGGGAGCCGAGCAGTAGCGCGATACAGCAAGTCGGGCTGATAGCGGATGAAAGCGGGAAAATCAAATTCACCTGCTGGAAGAAGAGCAACCAAACAGTCGTGCAGGAAGGCGAAACGGTCCGGTTCCGAGCGGCAGCCAAAAACTGGTACGAGGGCCGGTGCTCAATCGCGCTGACCGGGTGGTCGGATATCCACTTCCCGGAACGCGGCCGCTGGTGGGAAGAATAGCGAGCGACGCAGTCTCTTTCTTTTTGAGTGCCAGACCAGACCCAAGCCCCACCGCCCCACCCTCCGCTCCCGGCCTCCCTCCAGTCGGCCGGCAGCCACAACCGGAGTCACAGCTTTGGGAGTGGTGTACCCAGAAACAAGACCGCTGTCGCGACGCAGTCTGTTTATTTGCCCCTTGGAGGGGCGGAGGGCACACCAAAACATGACCCCAAGCATCAATGTCTGAAGAACGTACCCTCACGGCCCGTGAACGGCTTCGCATTCACCTCCGCGAAGCCCGCCGCACGACCGACTCGCCAATCGTGGAAGCTCAGTTAGCCGCCGCGCTGGACGCTTGGAACGACCTGCCGCCGACACCTCTGCGGGAGTGTCCCGTCTGTGGGAAGGTCGGGCTTCCAGAGCGGATCCAACAACACAGATGTGAGTGAAAACGATAAGAGAAACAGTTTGAGCCTCTTTTCGGAATCGGGGGGCAATCACTTAATCAAACTCTGGCTTCCGGACGTACTCATCGAACCAGCGAGACGCATCTATCTGTGAAATCTTCCGCAACCGGCGGAGTCGCAACACTTCCTTGGCTATCTCTGATGTCTCTGACGGCAAGTCCTGCTGAACACCCCGAAGGTAGTTGTTCCGCAGCACGAGGTTCCCGTAGTTGAGACCGAGATCGACATCGATCTCCCGGTACGTCTGGAGGTTGTCGTGCTGGTACTCACGGTATCCCCGCTCAATACCTCCCTCAACAAGTCCCTGCATCAGGACTTGTGTCTCCTGCTTGCCTCCGGCGTACATCCCGTAACTGAAGAACTCGAAAAGAGTCAACCAACTCCAGAGCAACTGGTCAATGTCTGGTTGGGCCGATGTCCGTCCCTCTTCGTCCAACTGTCGACGCTCCCGCGACCAGTCGTAGGCGGGTTCGAACAGCTGCTGGATGTCTGCAAGAGGGAGGTTCTGGGCAATGATGTGGAAGTCGTAGAGGGAGTTCTTGATCCTTTCTCGAATATTGTATCGGCGTACATTCTGGGCATTCTTGTCGAGATTTTCACCAGATTGACCGAGAAGGATTTCCCGGTCGCGCTTGGTCAGGACACCTCGGTCTCGTTCGACCCAATCGAATTCTTCGGACATATATTAGCTTACCAGCTAATTATTCTCCCCGATTACTTAGTTTCTAGGCTCAGGGTGCAAATTGATTAATTTCATCCTCGTTCTGGTTGGTCGTGTATGTCCGGACTTGGACTACTCGCGGCGGTAGCGATGTTCGCACTGACAAATGTATTCGCGGGGATGCTCCCGACAACGTTCACCGGTGACGCCCAGCTCGCCGTTTGGCTGGTCGCGCTCGTCGTCGCCATTGCCAGCTACATTGCGGTCGAGCAGGCGATGGCCGGTGCGCGATAAAGAAGGGCAGCTCCTCGTAGATCGATTGCGTAAATAACGTCAACTACGGAGGGAGAATAAAAATCGAGGTGGCGCATTGAGAAGAATTTTGTATAATTGATGAAAACGAAGGGATATGGCCGACCCGTTGGCGCACTGGAATGATATTCTGACCATCCTCGCGTTCGCCGTCGCCGCCACCACGGGCTACTTTCAGATTCAGGACTTTCGCAAACGCCCGGCTCAACCCTCACTCATACACGCGATCAATCCAGAATTCCGCTCGCGCAGTCTGGGGGAATCCGATGGACTCCGGGAAGCCTCGTTCAACTTCTCCGTAGAGATGGAGAATAAAGGGCGTAACGGCTTCAGCGTGTCTCGTGTGACTTTCACCCCTCAGCACGGAGACCCGGCGGAGGTGGAACTGCAGGATGGTGAGCAAAGCGACGCAACCCAATTCGACGGCCACGCTTCACGTGAATTGTCTTTCAGAGGGACCACCACGCTCCCCAACTCTCACCCGGATGAAATTGTAGCAACAATCGAGGTGGAGACGCCAGCCGGGAACGATTCCTTACAGACGACTTTTACGTGCCTGGAGCGTCGCTGATCCCATCCGTGGAACCGGGCGCACCGTTCACAAACCATTTCCGTTAGTTTGAATGTCGGCGTACATCCGGACCTAGTTTTCTAACAGTGGCATCACGTACTTCAGATGCTGGTACTCCACTGAGTTATGTTCGAGATCGCTTTCCTGCGCGATCCTAACCTCCTTCAGCGAGATGGGGTCTATCGACTCCACACCACCGAACTCGTCCGGGAGGCCGTCCATCGGCCCTGACCCTCTGTCCACCAATCGCTCGGTAGTGAACGTGTTCAGCATCACCCGGTCGCCTTCGTAGTGGTCCTTGAACCGCCTGAAATGTGAACCCAGAGGGTTGTCGAAGTCCTGCGCCATTATCACCTGAAACCGATTCTGGTAGTGCTCTCTGATCTTCCCTTCCTCAATCTGTTTCCGCTCGACCTCCTTCGCGGCCTCTTTCAGACTCTCTCGTTCATCAGAAGGGTAGATGTAGGTCATATACCCCCCATCGTTCAGTTCGACAAAGCTCATTTTGATGTTGCCATCTCGGTCAACGTCCTCGTCGTAGTTCCACGCCCGAATGGTTTCGAGCGCGACTCGGGCAATTTCCTTGTCGTCGAACAACAGGCCAATGCCCCACATCCCGCGGTCATACTGGTAGAGGTTGCCCTGCCACGCATCCGAATCCCACGTCTCCGGCAAGGGCTGGACAAACATACTCTGCACCATCAGGGAGATGCGTTCAAAGAACAGGTCGAGGGAGGCCAACGCGACTGCGAGGACGACACTGATCGGTGGAGGAATTAGAAGAAGACTCGTAAGGATACCTAGAGCGGTGACTGTTCTAGAGCCCCATACGGCGAAGCTCTCGTACCGTTCGTCGAGGACTACCTTCGGTTTCCAGCCATCCAACTCAAAGCGGATGTGTCGTTTTAGACCAGCCCTTCTCATATGCAGTTTCGAGCGAGCGACAGCAAGACGCGATCGGAGACGGTCGGCAAGAGAACGGAGACGGGTAGACATACTCTCCAGATTACGGTAACGGATTAAAAAAGGACTCCGTCGTCTCACAAGCGACATGTCCCATCCTTTGTCGTCGACCACCAACCACACACGGCCAGTAATCCAGTTGGCCACTACATTGACACATCACTCGAGGCCGTGGTGGCCGTCCTTTTACTCCTCTCCCGAGATCGGGATTAGTCTGGTATCCGCTCGTCAGAGATGTCGAGACTGTAATCCTCACCGTTCTTTACCCTCCGAAACAGTTCGATAGCCTCCTCGGAATACCGACGAGGATTCCCACCTCCTTCGAGGTTGATGTGATAGCGATTATTGAAAGCCCGAATGTCGACACCAGTCTCCTCCTCGATCTGGGCGATTATATTTTGATTCAGGGGTGTATAGTGATCAAACCCGATCCGCTCAGCAGCCTTCTCGGGGGGGATGGTGTGGTCAAACTCAACTGGAGGTACCCCATCAACGTCATCACCGAGATACCCCAGCACCGTCCGTAACTCACCCTGATTAGTCGCCACATCCTCCAACCGCTGAACGTCCACGACTTCACCCCCTGATGACATTGAAGATACGACATCGTAGGTCTGCGCGAGCAAACTGCGAAGATACCGGGGATCGACAGCCAGTTCGTCTCCCTCAGCAAACGCCTCAAACACCCAGTCAAAGTCGTTGGCGACGATACTCTTCACGCGGAGGTGACCACCGTCATCCAATTTGATGTCGTGTTCTCGCGGGTACTCATCTCGATCTTCGGCAGCCTCGTCCCACTGGAGGAAGTAGATGTCTTCTGTGATGGTCTGGTCGTCGCTCAGTACCTCGTCGGCCCACGTGAGTACCTGTTGGACGTTGGTGTCGTCTGGTCGGTAACCAACGATCAGGAGCGGGTGTTCGGCGAAGTACGTCAGCATCTTTGAACTGAGGTACCGTCGGCGGTTGTTGAACTCGTGATAGTCTTCCTCGGTGAGTACGAGAGACCTTGGGTCGGAAACAGAACCATGGATGTGCAGAATCTCGCCGATGTTTCGGTACCGCGTTCGTAACACTTGCTCGCCGACAACGACCCGGTAGGAGGGAATTTCTTCGGGGTCAACCTCTCCATCCCTGTCGAAGCCAGCACTTCCCACACGGTCATCGTCCAGTAGATTGTCGTCGGTGACTTCCTCGTTGAAGATGGCTTCAAAGAAGCGGTCGTAGTTGGTAGTAATGACCGCGTGAGGCTGTATCTCCTGCAGCAGTTCAATCTCCCGTAGGGCCACGTCGAGCGAGATCTTCTCGTGAACGGTTTCCTCGTCCAGATCACCAACCATCTCGGGAGTCTTTTCCCGGATGTGGTCGGCAATCTTGGCCTTCAGGAAGACGTCACGGTCGTTCTCGTGGTCAAATATATTTTCATTCCAGCCGACAAGTTCGCTCTCGTCGTCCTCCTCGTCGTACTCACCGTAGTCGCTCCACGCCGACTCGGCATACTGTTCAGCGAGAAACTGACCGACTTCAGGTGGATCTCTAGTCTGCCGGTAGAAACCGTACTTCTGTTCAATACCGTTGCAGTCCTCCACGAGCGTCTCTAATAGTCCATCCCAACTGGGAGCCCCGAAGTACCGAATAGAGAGGCCAGTGCCAGCGAAAATAACGGGTTGACAGTTGGCTCTCGTGACTGTCTCTTGAATATCGGCGACCATCTCTTCTCGGTACTCCTCGAAGTCAGTCATACGATCAAATCAATTCCCCTACCTAATGACAGTGTGGGAATACGTGCGGGCAATTACCCAATCCAACTGAGACCGAAAAAGGCGTGGGTATACGATCGAGAGGCCGGACAGTCTCTTCCTCAATAGGAATGAGGTGTGAATTGGAGTCGAGAACTACGTCGCACATCAACCAATTTGACCTACCGGGTAATTTCTATTGACCCCTCAATGGGTGAGGGGCTCGCTGTACTGGCGAGTTCCCGAATCACGGTGAGAACGATGGCAACTAGAGACATCTACGAGAGCGGATTCGACGAAGACGTCCGAACGGAATCGAGTGCGAACCAGTGTCCCGAGTGCGAGGGTCGAGTCACCACCAACGCAGTAGAAACCATCTGTGAGGACTGTGGCCTGGTCATCGACGAGCAGCGGATCGACCACGGGCCAGAGTGGCGAGCGTTCGACGAAGACGAACGGGAGCGCACGGGCGCTCCGTTGACGGCGGCACGACACGATCGAGGGTTGTCGACGGAGATCGGCCGCGGAACCGATGCGAACGGGAACGAACTCTCAGGACAGAAGCGACGGCGGCTCACTCGGATGCGGCGTGAACAGACCCGTGGGCGGTTTCAGTCGAAAGCTGAACGCAACCTCGCACACGGGCTTAGTGAAGTCCGCCGGATCAGTAGTGCGCTCGAACTATCCGAGACGATCCGTGACCAGGCCTGCCAGCTATTCCGCAGCGCTCAGAACGAGGACCTCCTGCAGGGCCGGTCGATCGAGGCGATGGCCGCCGCGAGTGTCTACGGGGCGTGTCGGTGTAACGGGCGGCCGCGAACGCTCGACGACATCACCGAGTCGGCGCGCGTCGAGCAATCGCGGGTGACGAACGCATACACGACGCTGAATACGGAACTTGGCCTGCCAGCCCAACCCGTGACGCCGAGTGCGTTCGTTCCGCGGTTGGCCTCGGAGCTCGACGTCTCCGATCAAATCCGGCAGCGGGCTCGGCAGCTGGCGGAAGCATCCGAATCGACCGGAGCAACCACGGGAGTTCGACCGTCCGGGTTCGCCGCAGCCTGTCTGTACAAGGCCGGACGCGAAGACGGACGGTGGCTCACCCAGTCGGACGTCGCTGACGTTGCGAACGTCTCGGTGGTCACCGTACGGACCCACCGCGACGCGCTGGACGAACTGGCTGTCTAACGCCCACACTGCTGATTTTCGATTGTATGTCTGTAGGCTGATTGATGTGAGAGCCATTGTTTAAACCCGAAGACGAAGCATGATACGGCCAGATCACTCTATGACCGACCAGTACGCCGACTACGAAGCCCTCCGACCGCTCGGCGAAGCGACCCACGTTCCCGACGATCAACTCGCCAGTAGTAGTGGCGAGCCCCGGCGGCAACGCTCTGGTGGCGTCGACACGGACTATCCAGACGACCCGACAGAAGGTGAGACCGAGTGCGATTCCTGTGGAGCGTCGATCCCCGCTGGCCAGTCGAAGTGCCGGTTCTGTCTCACGAACCATCTCGAAGCAGCCGACGATCAGGACACATCGACTGCCGAACAGACTCTCCTCCATATCATCCACATAGTCGTTGAGGCGTCGACGTTCTACGGCGCCGTCGGGAAGGGATCTGCTGCGGCCACCCTCCTCGCGAAGGCAGACGATGACCCAGTAGTCGATGACTGCAAGCTAATCTATGATCTCGACGAGGAACCGGCCCCACGGCTTGTCGATCAGTGGCCCTCGCTCCCCTCGGCGACACGGGTCACGTCTGAATGTGGTAATCAGCTGCTCGCGGCTGCTCGTGAGCGGACGGCGTGGACAGAGACGACGCAGTCCTGTCACGACGGCGAGCACACGACGTTCCTCTACGACGAAACCGGGAGCGAGGTTCGCACCGAAGCTCGTCTTGCAAGCCTACGTGAGGACGCAGACAACGACCTCTGGCTGGTGCCAGCGATTGCGCTCCAGAAATCCGTTGACAAGACCGATACCGAACAGCCACGACGCGAGCGCCCAAACAGAACTCACCTCGAGTGTCGAGAGTGTGATCGGGAGACTAAGCATCGATTCCGCGAATTCGAGGCTGTCCCCGATGACGAGTGGACCGGGCAGCCAATGTGGGGCTGTCAGCGGTGCGGCACGCCACGCTACGGGCCCGAACCCGAAGCCGATCAGTAAAGACGACGTCAAATTAACCAACAATTCTGGTGTCGGCTCGGAGTTGTTGGTTAACAGAAGCCAGCTCGCGACCACCCGACGATACCACACCTGCTGACTGCCCGCCGGTGTTTTTCGGCGCCGAGAATTGGCGGAGGCGCACACATGGATCCACGAGACACCCCCGGCTATCGACTCCACCGCGCGCTCAGTAGCCTCACCAGTATCGACAGCGACCAATTGGAGCCCGCTGATCGAGGGCGAATTAGCACCGCGACGACGCTCCTCGAGCAGGTAGATTTTCTCACCCAACCGAATACGACGAGGGACGGTGACATCAACAGAGAATCCTGACAGCTCGACGCATCGGCAGCGCAACGTCATGTGGCCGTCACAGCGTGAGCAGTTGCTCGCCCCCTGAAAGGGTGCGGGGGCGCGAGACCGCTCCCGAGAACAATCCATGGCAACATTGCAAGCCGCAACGACATCGACCGGCGCGCTCGTATCGGATCCACAGGCAGTCCGCGAGCTCTGTGAGAACCACTGCTTCGGGACGCTCAACTGGGAAGTGGACGACGACGGCGAACTCGTTATCTGGGGCTACGACAGCTTCGAAGTGTACGAGGCCCGTGAGAACGGTCTTCCTGACTACGACGGTGGCATCGTCACTCACGAGTTCCTCCGGTCGCTCGCGGAGTATCTCGAACCGAACGAAGAATTCGACATCCAGACAGCCGGATTTACCAAGTGCCGGTTTCCCGTGCTGGCGAAACGGTACGTCGTTCGCGACGGCGAAGTCCTCCACGCGGACCTCAGTTCCCCCGACCCGATCGACGAGTAGCGTTGTTCGTCCCCCGGGAGGGGTGCGGGGCGATCCAGTCGTGGGTCGTCCTGCAAGGAGATTGTTCAATGGGCCACCGCGCACTCGTTGCGTACGAACGCACAGACGGACAGTACACGCTCCACTACTCTCATTGGGGTGCAGCGAATCTCAAGCTCAAGCACCGAATCTCGGCCGAAACACCGTTCGGTGGCGACGACACCGACTCGAAGTGGGCGAAACAGCTGCTGGCGGAACTGGCCGATGGCCTCGAAGCAGATGGCGTCGACGGCTACCTCGCCGGCGAGGATCGTCCGTCGTCGGTCGTCAAGCCGAAGCCCCGTGCCACCGGGCTCACCCTCGACGAGATCGTCGCGGACCACCTCGACTATCTCCACCACGAGGCGATCTTCGTGGTGTCACCCACCTTCGAGGTGACCGCCTATCGGACGCTGTGGTTCGGGCTGCAGTACGACTCGGAGACGGTCGAACAGGGAGAGACCGTCGGGAACGGCGCGCTCGCGACGGTGCGCTGGTACGACGGCAAGCCGGTCGGCGACGGCCACCTACAGGGACAGTTCGCGGCCCTCAAAGACGTCGTCGGCGACATGCTCGATAAGGGCGTCTTCACGCCGTCAACGGCGATACAGTATCTGAAACGGAAGCTCGCTGAGCGGGTCGGAGACCGACAGGAGCTGCTCATTCCGACCGGAGAATCACCCTTCGAGACAGCGAGTCTCGGCAAGCCGTAACACCAATCCCTTAGTGGATATCGGGGGACGTCTAAGTATGTCAAATCAGTCTGAAGATGACGTTCGTGTTTGGCTTGTCGAACGGACGTACTCCGATGACGAGCAGAACCTGATCATCCTCACCTACGCAACACCCGATGGAGAACAGTACTATCGGAAGGAACGCGCACTCACGTCCTTCACCGACGTCCGAGATACGACAGCAGCAGTCGATGCTGAACCCGGCAATCTTGGCATGGTCGATGACCCCGACCTCCAGGAGCAATACGCGGCCGAAGCACAGCGAATGCAGGAGGTTCACGACCCGGACGACGTGATCTGATACCCGCCAGTAGACATCGCCCCAAGCCATGGGTTATGTCGTGGCAGGCCTTAGTCGGGGTATGCGCGAACTCGTCTTCGCTCTCGAATACGAGCCCGGCTGCAACAGGGTGGCGGACGCCCTCGCAGACCACCCCGACGCTCGCGTTCGTTCACTCTCGCTGCACGCCACTGCCGACCAGCTCTGGCGAGTCGACCATGCCACCGGCACTCCGGACGCACTCGACGCCATCGAGGACGCGTTTCGCAACAGCGACTACTACGCCGACTGTCTCGCCACCGAGGACTGCGGCGCAACCCAGACCACCCGTGTCCTCGACCGCACGGACGACACGCTCATCCTCTACTCCGACTGGGAGCGGACCCCTGCCTGTGCCTCAGTCCCCCACATCGCCCGCGACCACCTCGGCGACGGTGTGCTGTTCGAGACCCGTCACGAGGGCCGCCACTACACGTGGCGGCTCATTCACTCCGACGAGGGCGATGTGGCGGCGTTCTTCGATTCCCTCGGGGTTGCCGTCGGGGAATGCGCCCAGATGGAGATGCTCCGCACCGCGGATACGACGACATCAGCTGGGGGAGGCGACGGGACACCGAGCGGCCTGCCGCCAGCACAGGAGGCCGCACTCCAGGCCGCTGTCGAACACGGCTACTACGAGTCACCCCGCGAGGTCGACGTCGGCGAACTCGCCGAGCATCTCGACGTGCCACGGTCAACACTCACCTACCGACTCCGTCGGGCGGAAGAACATTTGGCGAAGCAACATGTCGCCGGCGAGCGGGTAGCGGAAGAACGGCTGGCATCGCACTGAGGGCCGCAGTTGGAATATTCCAACAAAGACATATGGAACTCCCACTCCTACCGTGAGGTAATGACAGAGAATCCGGACGCAGCAGGAGAAACGAGCGGCGGCGGACAGCGACGTGAGCTGACCGCCCGCCTCGCCGTTCCCGAGATGGACTGTCCCTCTTGCGCCCAAAAGGTGGACAAGAGCCTCCAGCGTGTCGACGGCATTACTGACGCCACGCTCCAGCCGACCACCGGCACGGCCAACGTCACGTACGACCCTGATCGGACTAGCGAAGCCGACGTAATCAAGGCGATTGAAGGCGCCGGCTACGAGGTCGTCGGGGGCTCGGACGCTGAGGGCGATGATGAGGACAACCAGGCGACCGACGGCGTCGACATCGCGCCACCATCGGAGGTCTGGACGAGTCCTCGCGCGAAGAAGACGTGGCTCGGCGCGGCGTTCGTCACGCTCGGCCTCCTCTTCGAATTCCTCCTCACCGGACAGAACGTCACGGTGGCGAGCGTCCTCGAGTACCCGCTCCACATCGCAGATGTCCTGTTCCTCGGCGCCGTCGCCGCCAGCGGCATCCCCGTCGTCCGTAGCGGGTACTACTCCGCGAAGAACCGAAGCCTCGACATCGACCTGCTGATGGGGACGGCGATCATCGCGGCGACCGGTATCGGCTACTTCGTCGAGGCCGCCACGCTGGCCGTCCTATTCAGCATCGCCGAGCTGCTCGAGGACTACGCGATGGACAGGGCACGGGACTCCCTGCGCGAGCTGATGGAACTCTCGCCCGACGAGGCGACCGTCCTTCGCGATGGTGAGGAAGTGACCGTTCCCGCCGAGGAGGTCGACGTTGGCGAGACCGTCGTCGTCCGCCCCGGCGACAAGATTCCGCTCGACGGAACGGTCATCGACGGCGAGAGTGCAGTCGACCAGTCGCCGATCACGGGCGAGAGCGTCCCCGTCGACAAGACTGCCGGCGACGAGGTCTACGCCGGCGCGATCAACGAAGAGGGGTACCTCGAGGTAGAGGTCACCTCGACCGCTGGCGATTCGACGCTCTCGCGCATCATCGAGATGGTACAGGGCGCACAGGCGAAGAAGACCGAGTCTGAGCAGTTCGTCGACCGCTTCTCCGGCTACTACACACCCCTCGTCGTCGTGCTGGCAATCCTGACCGCCGCTATCCCGCCGCTGGTTATCGCCGACCCCATCTCGGTGGACGTGGCCGGGTACGGGTTCACTTTCGCCGGCGACTGGCAGACCTGGTTCATCCGCGGGCTCACCCTGCTGGTAATCGCCTGCCCCTGTGCGTTCGTCATCTCCACACCCGTCTCGGTGGTGTCGGGCATCACCAGCGCCGCGAAGAACGGCGTCCTGATCAAGGGCGGCAACTACCTCGAAGCGATGGGCGAAGTCGATGCCGTCGCGCTCGACAAGACGGGGACGCTCACGAAGGGCGAACTCGCCGTCACCGATGTCGTCCCGGTCGGCGACACCACTGAGGATGATCTGCTCCGTCGCGCCGCCGGGCTGGAGCGGCGCAGTGAGCACCCCATCGCTGCGGCGATTCTCGCCCGTGCTGAGGAGGCGGGCGTGGGCGACCTGCCCGACCCGAGTGGCTTCGAGAGCCTCACGGGGAAGGGCATCCGGGGCGAGATCGACGGCGAGACGTACTATGCGGGCAAGCCCGCGCTCTTCGAGGAGCTGGGCTTCGACCTCGCTCGAGCACGCCGCGAGACAGACGGCGGCGTCGTGGCGGAAGAGGCGACCGAGGCCGACGACGGGGCGTTCGCCGAGGACGCGCTCACCTCACTGGAGCGGGAGGGCAAGACGGTCGTTATCGTCGGGACGGAGTCGGAACTGCTGGGTGCAATCGCCATCGCCGACGAGGTGCGCCCGGCCTCGAAGCGGGCTGTCGAACGCCTGCACGAGCTGGGCGTCGAGCGCGTGGTGATGCTGACCGGGGACAACGAGGGCACCGCCCGCGCCATCGCCGAGCAGGTCGGTGTCGATGAATATCGCGCCGAACTCCTACCCGACGAGAAGGTCGACGCAGTCGAGGAGTTACAGGCGGAGTACGGGGAGGTCGCGATGGTCGGCGACGGCATCAATGACGCCCCCGCGCTGGCCACTGCGGAGGTCGGCATCGCGATGGGCGCGGCGGGCACCGACACCGCCCTCGAAACGGCTGATATTGCGTTGATGGGCGACGACATCGGGAAACTCCCGTACCTGTACGACCTGTCGCATACGGCCAACGGCGTGATCCGGCAGAACATCTGGGCGAGCCTCGGCGTGAAGCTTCTGCTCGCGTTAGGCGTGCCGCTGGGCCTGGTCAGCGTTGCGCTGGCAGTCGTTGTCGGAGATATGGGGATGAGCCTCGGCGTCACCGGGAACGCGATGCGGTTGTCACGAATCGAGCCCGATCGAATCATCGACGCCTGATTCTGCGGCGGGAAGTGCGGGCAGGACGCTCTTCTTTCGGGACTTACCTCCGCTACATCGAGACTAGTTGTGGTTTGTCTGGGGCAGAAAGGACTGAGCCCCACCGTTGGCTCGTGATTTGATGCCCGAGAATTCAGACGACGATCCATTCCACGATTGCGAGTTAGATCCCGACGCAGTCCTCGGGACGCGCACCTTCCACGATGTCCTGTTCACCGATGAGACGGAGACACCGGTGAACGTGCTCACTGGCGAGACGCCCGCACATTCACAGGCGACCGTCGAGGAAGCGAAGGAGTTCGCTGCGAGTATTGACACCGACACGCCACAGATTGCACTTCCGGCGTCAGTTGAGACGCAAATCGAGACGCAGAGTAAGCCCTACACGTCGGCTGCGTTCTTCCACTTCAAGGCGACGGGCTCGCTAAGGCGTCACCGCGCCTACCACGCCGCATATGACTCGGATGCGTTCACCGTCGACTTCGAAGCTGACTACGAGTCCGGAAACCTGACCATCACAGTCGATCGAACGAACGAGTCCTAAGAATCGACCGCTAGATCAGGGTTTTTCGAGCGCCGGCGATGGGTGCCGGCGCAGCAGGAGCGAACGATCAACCACTCCCGGTGCGTCGGCGTTTCGAGGTGTTCGAGATGCACATGGTAATTTACGCTCTGGTAGAAGAATCGACCCACGACGACGCACTGGCCAGCGGAAAGTCGGTGTTCGACCGCCTGGTCGGCGCGGACCCACACGCCGGCGCAGTCTTCGACTACCACGTGACGTTCGATGAGGAGGACACGTCCGTTGCGGGGAAGGCGCGATGGGGTGAATTGCCGACTGCAGCCCCCGTCGACTCCGATGCCGGCCAAGACCTGCTTGAGCGTGGCTGGGAGGCGACGAAAGAGGAGTTCGAGCGGAATCTCGACCGGGTGAAAGAGGCCATCGACGAGCTCTCCGACGAGGAGATTATGCGCGACGAAGATCTCGCTCGGCACGCCTTCCACCAGGTTGGCGCCTACGACGGGCCAACGATCTTCCTGTACAACGAATATGCGAACGGGATCCGTCATCGCGAGCAGCTGGATCGAGTGCTGGAGGAGAGCGAGGAGCTCTGGATCGTGCCCGCCGACGTCCACTTCTAACAGATGTCCCGGATCACAAATTGGAAACGCGAGAGCCGCACGCCCACACTCGCATACCGGAATACCGAGACCGGCGCTCGGGCGGTCTTACACCGAGCACCGGATTCGTACCGCTACAAGTGGCGTGGCGTAATCCTCGTCGACGGCTACCCAGTGTGGTCGCGGGGGTACGAGACGAAAGACGCGAAATCGTTCCGTGACGAGCTCCGTGACCGGCCAGCGCCCGAACTGAGTTGTCCCGAGTGTCCGAACAGCGATATAGCAATCGGTGGGAAAACGGCTGACGGTGCGAAGGTTCAGCGCTGGGTCGAGTGTCGGAACTGTGGGTACGAAACATCCTCGCGAATCGTGTACGGCGCCGAGCGCTGATTGATAGGAGCGTATCTGCGGTGACGTTTATTTTGGGCCGGAATGGGTGGCCCGTCTCAATCGGGCCAGATTCACAGATGAGTCTGGAAGTCATCGACCGCCACAGCGAAGCACTGTTCGAGTTCCTCTGGTGTCCCGTCTGCGGGCACGAGATATTCAGTCACATTCCGTTCGAAGGTGTGTTCTGCAAGAACTGCAACACACAGGTCGAACTCCAAGAATCCCGAGAGACACGCGGCTACGAGGAGGCCGTGCTCGCCTGCTTCGACACCCACTCAACGTGGAACCTCCACGTCGACGAAAAGCTCCGTCGCGATCTACCCGATGGGTCGGCACGGGTGAAGATCCTCGGCGCACCGGGTGCCTACGAGGTCGACTGGTGGAGTCCAGCACCCGGCGATGACTGGCAGCCGGTCGAGCGTGGTGAATTCGATGAGGTCGACGAACCAGCCGATATCTCCCATCTCGCGTAGGGGCAAGCAGTCCCTGTGACTGTTTTTCACCCCCTGAGGGGTGCGGGGGTGCTCGAACGAGTAGCTCCCGAACAGACCAATGAGTAGACCTAGCGACACACACTCGATTGAACAGACACACCCAGCGAGCGACTGCGACATCGCCTACGTCGGGTATCGGCAGAGCGGGCAGGCTATCGTTGAGAAACGTCCCGGCCAAGAACGGCTCACACCAGAGCGGAGTCTCGCGCTGGTGAATCACAGTCCCTCGGGATTCGAATGGGGATATGGTGGTAGTGGTCCGGCACAACTCGCGCTCGCACTCCTCCTCGACTACACAGGTGACGAAGCGTTCGCCCTCGACCACTACCAGGCATTCAAAACCGAGGTCGTGAGCCAACTGGACTGTGCTGGGTCTGCTGGACGCTGGCGACTCACCGGACCCGAGATCGACGCAATCCTTCACGAACCATCCAGAGAGCCGGTTGCACCGTCCATCTGAATATCAATCACCGAAGGTAACCCATGTCAGAACATACCCAACCATCTCGTGCGGATGACGAATCGACCGCAGCCAGTGAACAGACGACACGAACGGAGTACGTCGAACGCAGTGACGTCGGCGTCTCCCTCACCGTGAAGCTTACTCGCGGGACGGGCACCCGCGATCAGGACAAAATCGTGGCCAAAGCGAAAGGCAAGACTCTCGAAGACGCTCGCGAGGACATGGAGATTCTTCGGGAGTACATCCACGATCTCGCTGAGGACGCCCGCCAGATCCAACCCGAGGAAGAAGACGAGTAACGGCGGGGGCTGTTTTTTGTCGCCTCAGCAGTGACGGAGGCGATCATCAGTGAGCAATCCAGACGGTCAAACAACAGACGCAAGCGATCTTTCGCCAGAACAACGGCTCGAGCCATCGAATACGCGACTCATCAACGCTGGTATCGTGACGATCAACAATATGGAGACGCTGCGAGCCTGCGTCGCCTACGAGAACGCGAATCAGCAACGGGTCCAGATCCTCCGCCAGCTTGAACAGCGGGCCAGCGAACTCCGCGCACAAGACGATTGACCCAACGCCCGGAGGTGTCTGTCGGAGCCTCGGTGGGTGGAGGCTCAATCCAGATGAGCGATCGACCAGAGATCGAGATTCAACGACAGACCGCATTCGGTGACGATGGCCAACTCGAAGTAACCGAAACAAGCGTCGAGACCTCGCTTGAGGACTTCGGCGCTGACGTGGATCATCGTGACCGGGATTCACGTCTTGATCAGCCCGAGGCGTGTGAGTTCGGCGTCGACGATCGACCCGAAGTTGAGCAAACATCCGAGGGAGATCAGTCAACACTCTTCGCTGATACGGACGAGGATCAGCAGACCCTCGCTGGCGACGATGCAGCCGCTCGCTGTCTCTTCGAAGAATAGGCTTGCCTCTATCAGTTGGTTGTCTGATGAATTGTTATACTGAATTCTAACTTTGAAGCGACGTTGAGGGTCTAATAGCCGGTGGTGGTTTTTCGACCCCCAGCAGGGGTGCGGGGAATCCGAACGCCCGCATTCAACCGATGGAGACGAATTCGACTACCGACCCACGAGCAGTCGTACAGGATACGGATGAGCGATGTCAGGCGAGTACAGACCGCGTCGAGTACGTCGGGATGCGTGTCGACGGAACGCCAGTTGTCCTGAACCTCACCGCACACGAACGCCTCTCCCCCCATCAAAGTCTCGGTCTCGTGCGGCATAGCCCGGCGGGATTCGACTGGGGCTACGTCGGGAGCGGACCGGCACAGCTCGCCTGTGCGCTCCTCCTCGATTATACCGACGACGAAACTGTCGCCCAGCATCACTACATCCAGTTCCGCAACGACGTGGTCAGTCAGCTGGTGTGTGATGGCCCGGCCGACTGCTGGCACCTCACCGGGGAGGATATCGAGGCGGCACTCGCTGAATTCGAAGAGTACCGAGCACTCACGCCAGATGGTGGGACGCCGTCATCGTCACTACCGGCGAACTGGAGTGCGGTGAGCCGGACAGATCGGACAGTCTTCCAACGTCGGGATATCGACCACTACGTCGTCCTCGCCGAAGGGAGCGAGGAGTGGTTGATCATACTTTGTGCGCAGGGGGACCGGGCGTATCCCGCCCCACTCGACCATCGAACACTTCCGGTCGAGAACAATCCTGCTTCAACCGTGCAGGCACTCGTCGCTGAGAGTAACGATCTCGTCGAGCCAGAGGAGGACATCTGATGGAGAACATCCGACTCTCGCGGGCCACGTACCAACTCATCGAACGCGCCGTCACGGCGCTGGAGTGCATCGGCCGAGAACTCGAGCGATACAACGACCGGCATGAGCGAACAGCTGGGAAAGACACAGATGAGACGAATCCCAGCGAATCATGACTGACGAAGCGACGCTTGACTACTTCGAGGGCGAGAATTCAGCCGGTGAGTCTCGCTCGCTCACGCTGGAAGAGCGACTCCTCGCCCCGATATCCCCGTCCATCGGTCTGCGGGTGATTCCCGGTCGCGAGGATCCGCTCTATCTCCAAAATCGGGGAACAGAACGGTATCTTTTCCGCGACGATCACGACCGGTGGTTCATCCTTCAACCCTCGGCGAAGGACTCAGAAGAGGCGTTCGTCCGCTGGGTGTATCTCCCAGCAGACCGGCCCGAACGGCTGGCACAGTCAGCGCTTCGTCGACGGACAGTGACCGGCTATGATTATGTTCAGCGGTCGGCCGCACCAGATCCAGTCAGGTCGACGGTGACGGCGATGTTCGTCACGGAACGCTGGCCTGAGACCGCCTACGAGTGTGGGTCGTGTGAGACGCTGTTCGACACGTCACGAGAGCACGCCCTCCACTGCTGGGACGACCATCCGTGGGTGCCAAATCCTGAACAGGTGCGCCGTCGACGCGAAGCCGACGAGTGAATTGAAGAGCCGAAGCCAGGTGTCGGGACCGTCCAGATGATTAACCAACAGTACTGGATTTTTGGGTAGAATGTTGGTTAAGAGGTTGTTTTTGCGCCCGTGAGAGGGGCGCAGGGCGCGTGATGAGAGCGCTGTCGCGGGTGACGAATTCAATTTCGAGGAGACAAGATGAAAGACCCAGAATCCAGAACCGTGTTCGCCGGCGTCGACGGACGAACCGATACAGAACTACCCGACTGGTACCGCCGGAAGAAAACGGTCGACGAACCGAAGTCCTTCGCCGAGACGATTCGTGACCTCCCCCAGGCCGTCGAGACGACAGTCGCATACCGGAATCCCTACTCCGACGAGTGGGTCGAAACGGATCGCTTCAACGCCTTAGTCGAGCCGACGAGAGCGCGCGACCACGCGACAGACGATGAGCCCGGCGCAGACCCATTATTTCACGTCCCCACGGACAGTTACGCGATCATCAACCCGGTGGACGTGTACAGGCCCTTGGAAGAGGTCCTTCGCGAGGAGACCATCGACGGGACGCCGCTGGATGACGTGATGTTCGGCGAAATCCGGCGCTACCGGGGCGGTGGCGAGGTCCATATGGACGTGATGTTCGACGGCCTCGAAGTCCGGCTTCCCGGCCGGGCGGACCCGATCACGATGGCCGTGACCTCCGGCTACGACTTCTTCGGTGAGCACGCAGTCTACGTAGAGGGATTCGCTCAGGACGGGTACTGCTCGAATTCGATGCGCTCGCTCACCGATAAGGAGGTCATCAAGCACGTCGGGGACGTTCGGGACTTCCGGACCTGGTGGGAAGAGATTCTCGCACAGGTCGAGCTCGTCGCTGACGATCTCTTCGAGTTCATCCGAGATGCGCAGGAGATTGATCTCGAGTTCTCGGAGCTCCCGTTCACCGTCACGGAGTTCTACACCCTGCTGGGGTTCCCGGACTACCTGGCCGAGCGTGCCGCCGGCGATGCAGAAGCCAATGCGGCGTCCCCCTTCGAGATCGATATGTGGACGCTGCATTCCGGCGCGACGTACGCTCTCACCCACTTCTTCCAGGGGAAAGAGGGGGCGTCCCTCGATCAGTACGTTCGGATCGCCAACGACATCCTGTTCAACCCGGAAGGCACGATCGAGCGCGTTGAGCAGGCGTACGAGCAGCAGCTAGAGGCGGACGGGGAGGACGGGTCGCAAGCCTCGCTGGCCGGCGAACGAGCGCTGGCGAGCATCGAGCGCGTCAGCGACGACCTGCAGGAGAAAGTCGAGCAGTTCGAAGAACGTGAGGACGCACTGCGTGAGCGGTTCCAAGAGGCGATGGGCTAAGACCAGTTGAAGAGATGATTCGCCAGGCGTGCTTCCGTTCTAGCGGCTGGAATCCACTGCTGACAGTATTAAGTGAGTAGGGGCGTACCCAGAGACCATGTCTATTGAGCATAATCCGACTCTCGACGCGCGAGAGCCACAGCAGGGGGATATAGAGACTTTTGAAGAGTTGGAGCGTGGTGACTCTGTCAAATTCTTTGAGTGGCCCGTCGAGCCGTTGACTGTCATCGGTTGGGAAGAAGACGATAATGTCGGGAAGCGAGTACGAGTTGAAGCAGAAGGCGGCGAGTCGTTTCTCTACCAGGTAAACGGCCACCTCTGGCATTACGTCCCTGAGGACGAGTTCGCCGGCGAAGGCAATCCCTTTCCAGTCCAGAATCTCACAGTACTCGAATCCCCAGAGGCCTAACCAGACTTAAGGGGAGTCCGTGGAGAATTGGTTTCTCTTTTGCATTGGCCCGGTTTACGCATTTCCGCTATTTGCTGTCGCCCACTCGAGTAACGGTTCCAGTCGTGTTCGGACCTCGTAGCCATCCTCTGTCAACGCATATTCGACACGCGGTGGGATTTCGTTGTACTGCGTCCGGGAGACGAGCCCTGCCTCCTTGAATTCGTTTAGGCGTTTCGAGATTGTCGACGTGCTCGCCGTTGGGAGGTGGTCTTCGATCTCCGCGAACCGCAGTGAGTCGTGTGCGCCGATGATGCTGACGAGTTGCATCGCGTATTTTCGGCTCAACGTGTCGATAACTCCTGTAAGCGGACAGTAGCACGTCCCCTCAACATCGCACATTGGCGCCGGTGAAGTAGTATCTGCCATAGCTTCGTAGCCTCCAACCTACTCTATAGCTTCGGACTCTGGAGTATAAGAACTTCCCGTCGTAAAGTATAGGCACTGATGACCCACACCTCCGACTATGATCTAGTGATTCTCGGCGGTGGCGCCGCAGCGTTCGCCGCGATCACTGAAGCAAGTCGGCGGGACCTCTCGACAGCGATGGTGAACACCGGCCTGCCCATCGGTGGGACGTGCGTGAACGTCGGCTGTGTCCCGAGCAAGCATCTGCTCGCCGTCGCCGAGAGCGGCGCTGCAGCGTCGGAGAATCCCTTCGACGCCGTTCGATACCCTGAGGAACCGACTATCGACTGGGCCGACGCACTCGAGGGGACCGACGACCTCGTCGAGGGATTCCGCCAGGAGAACTACGTCGATGTCGCCGAACACTTCGAGACCGACATCTACGAGGGCTACGGCCAGCTGGTCGACGACACAACCATCGAGGTCGTCGACGGTCCCTACGAGGGCGCGCGCATCACTGGGGAGAAAGCGCTCGTCGCGACCGGAAGTTCACCATGGGCGCCACCCATCGACGGCCTCGACGACGTTGACTACTACACGAGCGAGACAATCCTTGAGGAGCGCGACCTTCCCGAAAGCATCGTGATGCTCGGTGGCGGATACATTGCGCTGGAGTGGGGCCAGATCCTCCACCGTGTCGGCGTCGACGTGACGGTTCTCCAGCGCTCCGGTCACGTGCTCTCAGATATGGAAGGTCAGCTCGGCCGGGAGATGCAAGGAGCCTTCAACGAGGAGGGAATCGACGTCGTGACCAGTAACGACTTCCAGCAGGTTCAGGATGTGGCTACCGACAGTGGTGCTGACCCTGGTCAGCAGGGCGTCGCTGTGGAGACTGTCATCGAGGGCGAGGAGCAAGCGTTCACCGCAGAGGCGTTATTCGTCGCGACCGGCGTCCAGCCCAACAGCGAGGACATCGGCTTGGAAGCAGTCGGCGTCGGGACCGAATCCGATGGCGCGATTCGCGTCGACGAGCATTTCCAGACGACGAACCCCGACATCTACGCGGCTGGCGACGTGATCGGCGAGCCCGAACTGGAGACGGTCGCCGCCAAGGAAGGCAACCACGCTGTCAAGAATGCCTTCGGCGACGAAAGCGTGGACATCGACTACGACGCCGTCCCGGCAGTCGTCTTCACCAGTCCCGAGGTAGCAGCCGTTGGGACAACTGAACGCGAATATATGGACGAACACGGTACCTGTTCCTGCCGGACGGTTCAGATGGAAGATGTCCCTCGGGCAAAGGCCGCCGAGAATACGGATGGACTCGTTCAGGTGGTGAAGCACCACGAGACTGACGAGATCGTCGGTGTCCACATGGTCGGCCCACGTGCCGCCGACATGATCATGGAAGCTACACTGGCTGTGAGGTTCGGGCTGACTGTCGACAACATCATCGATACTGTCCACCCGTTCCCGACGTTCTCCGAGGCGTTCAAACAGGCCTGTCAGGCGTTCCGTCGGGACACATCGACGATGAGCTGCTGTATCGAATGAAACGGGCTCATTGCCACTGGTAGCGAGATATCGTGAATCGAAGTTGCGTAGGAGGAGGAAATTCTGGTTTGAGATTCCAGCTGAGGATCATCGCTCGGCAGCCACCTTTTTTGGAAAACCAGCCGGCGCTGTATAGAGTATCGTTTTTGTTGGCCCTCAAGGGGTGGAGGGCACCGAAATGGAGAGAGCAGACGATGCCGAAAATGACGAATTCCCGCCAGAGAACCGGCTTGAAGCATCGAATACGCGCCTGGTCAAGGCAGGAATCGCGACGATTCCGGATATGGAGACCCTCCAGCAGTGTGTTGCCTACGAGAACGCCCACCAGAATCGGACGCAGATCCTGCGTCGGCTCCAGTGGAAAGCGGAAGAGTTGCGAGAAGACGAAGAGTGATACTCAGGACGATTTACTCAGCTGTGCTGATTTCGTCGAACAACGAGATAACCCGTTGTTCGATTTCGTCACGAATCTCGCGTACCCGGTCAAGGTCCTGGCCGTCAGGGTCCTCCAGGGCCCAATCACGAACATCGACGTCCTCGCCAACATCGCCTACATCGAGGGTCGAGCAGCCCATCGTAGCAACGTACTCGCAGGAGCGCAGTTCGTCCAGCGTGATCTCACGAGGCGTCCGGTCGGAGAGGTCAAATCCCTCCTCGGCCATCACCTCGACGACTTCGTCGTGGACGTGGTCGGCCGGGTGAGTTCCGCCGGTGAGGATCTCGATGCGGTCCTCGAGGCCACGTCGTTCTCGTTCACGTTCTGCAAACGCCGTGGACATCTGCGAGCGGCCAGCGTTCTGGACGCACATGAAGGCGATACGAATCAGGTCCTCTGTTTCAGTGTTGGTTGACATAGGTTTGAGGGGTTAGTCGTCAGTCGTCGGTTCAGATGCGGAGGAATCGAGGCTCCCAGTGTCGAAGCCGCCCCAGTCGAACTTCCGCTGGAAGTACAGGGCGACGTTGACCAGCGCAAGCAGGACGGGGACCTCGATGAGTGGGCCGACAACCGTTGCGAATGCGACGCCGGAGCCGACACCGAACACGGCCACGGCAACAGCGATGGCCAGCTCGAAGTTGTTTGACGCCGCCGTGAATCCGATTGCAGTTGTCGTCGAGTAATCCGCGCCGATGCCCCGCCCCATCCCGAAGCTCACGAGAAACATCACGACGAAGTAGATCGTCAGGGGCACCGCGATTAGGAGCACGTCACCGGGCGAGGCGACGATGTTCTCACCTTGCGTGGCGAACATCACGATGACGGTGAACAGCAACGCAATGAGCGTCAACGGATCGATTTTTGGGATAAACTCGTCGTCGTACCAGGCTTCACTCTTGGCACGCGTGCCAACGTAGCGTGTCAGGAACCCAGCGGCGAACGGAATCCCGAGGAAGACCACGATTGCCTCGAACACCTGGATTGGGGTGATGTCGAAGGTCGTGATGCCGGCGACCAGGGACTCCATCCCCAGTAGGGGCGGCAAGAAGAGCGCGAAGAACCAGACGTAGACGCCGTACGTGATGATCTGGAAGAGGCTGTTGAACGCGACCAAGCCGGTGACGTACTCGGTCGACCCCTCCGCGAGTTCGTTCCAGACGAGCACCATCGCGATACACCGGGCCATCCCGATGAACACGAGCCCGAGGAAGTATTCGGGACGCGCCGGAAGCCCCGGGACGAGCCCGCTGAAGAAGATGACTGCGAGCCCGAACATCAGTGTCGGGCCGATCAGCCAGTTCTGGATAAGGCTCAACCCGAGCACGCGCCAGTTGCTGAAGACGGTCCGAAGTTGCGAGTAATCGGCCTTCGCAAGCGGCGGGTACATCATCAGAACCAGCCCGATCTCGACGAGGTGGAAATTCTGAATCGGTTGGGTCACCGACGGGGCGACGAAACCGAGTCCCACGCCGATTGCCATCGCGCCGAAGATCCAGACGGTGAGGTACTTATCGAGAAAGTCCATCGACCGCGGGTCGCCACAGCTCTCACAGTCGCAATTGGGACCGTGGTCGTGGGCGTCGACATTACTCATCGCTCACACTCCCCTCAAGGACAGTGACGAGCGCAACAGCTCGGTTGGTGGCCCGGTACTTCTTCCACCGGCCGTCCTTGCGGCCGTCGACCAGTCCGGCATCCACGAGCTGTGAGAGCGCGTGACTGAGCCCGCTCTCGGTCACGTCGACGACGGCATTCAGTTCACAAACGCAGAGCTCCTCCCCTGCGGCGACGAGAACGCGGACGAGTGTATATCTCATCTCGTTGGAGAGTGCCGAAAGCACATCGAGTTCAGCGCCCATTTGCGCTGTCCCGAGTGCCGCTTCAAGGGTGCTGAGTTCGTCGAGGCGGCGCTCGACATCCTCACTGCGACACTCCCCGAGTTCGTCATCGAGATAGCGTCGAAGTCGTTCCGTAGCTTGTGCCATCGGTGTTGAATTGAGTGGATTCTCAAATAATGGTTTCGATACAGTCGACAGGTAGCCCGAACGAGCCCCTCCCTGATTGGGTAACACCAATTTCTGAGAACGGACGGAAAGCATTATACTTGAATACTTTCTAAACCGAGATATGGAGGCGAACTCAGTGAGCGAATCCCAGCTCGATCGTGCCAGTGAGAGTAGCCGCAAGCAGCGTGACGGAACGGAATTTATCGGCGGCTACGGCAAGAAAACGGGAGACTCGGACCTCCTCTTCATCGAAGGACAGTTGCCGGAAGAAGGAGACCGGATCGCGAGCGATGCGTCCCCTCAGCGTCAGCTTGACTTGTGTTTACAGAACCTCGAAACCGAGCTCAAACGGCAGGGGAAAGAGATGAGTGACGTTCTACAGCTCACCATGTATCTCGCCGAGATGGATGCATACGAGCGTGTGAACGACACCTATGAGCAGTACTTCGATGAAACGTATCCCGCCCGGACGACGGTTGGCGTCTGTGACCTGCTCGGCGATGCGACAGTGACCGTTGATGCCGTCGTTGCCATCGAATAACGCCAAGGCAGTCGTCACAGATACCTCCTCAACAAGAGGGTATGATCAAATCGCGACCCAATCTGAGACCGTAGAAGACGCATCTATCTCCACTCATCTATAGAGAAGTCCGTCGAATTCTCAGAGGATATGACGGGAGGACGATTCTGAGGAGAGCAGTCCATCATCTTCGTCCAAACTCAGCCACTCGTTCAGTGGATATTCGAATTCTTCGTGAACGAGGTGCTCCCATGATTAACCAACAAGCACGGGACTTGCTCAATATTGTTGGTTAATTTCTATGCGGCCAGTCGTTTTTCTCGCCCCCATCAGGGGACGCGGGGCAGCCAGCAGCGGCCTCGCGAGCCTAATCATGTCCCCCGAGCTGAGCTCCAGCGCCAGCACCGCCCGCGAAATCGCCGCCGCCAGACAGGCAGACTACGTGGCGTTTCTGCATCGAGCCCCGTTTGTCGTCGACGCTTTCGACCTCGGGTTCCTTCCCGGCTTTCGCGAGGACTGTGGGTACCAAGAGGCGCAGTATCAGAACCTTAGCCTCCCCGTTGGGATGCTCGACAACGATTTCCGGAATCCCGATCTGGAGCGGTTCGTCGACCGTTTCTTCGAGTACGAACCTCAGGTCGGGGTCATCGGGGACGTCGACGAAATCGACGACGTCGACGCCCACGTCGCTGCGGCTCGTGAGATCCAAGCGAGCTATCCAGAGGCCGAGATCATCGTCGTTCCGAAGTCGCGGGCGGTGATCGACGTGATACCCGAGCCCCTCGTCCTCGGGTATTCACGGGGATACGCCGACCGCCTGGCCCACGAGTTCTCTGACCCTGCCGATTGGAGAGGTCGGCGCGTCCACATCCTCGGCGGGAGTCCGCCCAAGCAGCTCGACGCCATTCGACAGCTGACCAGGCCGACACTCACGGATGAGCCACCAGCCGACATCGTCGGCGTCGACTGGAACGGGCTGCATCGCGGCGCGCAGTTCGGTGAGTTCTGGACGGCCGACGGCTGGGACGACAGCGGTCGCGACGCCGACCACGTCACCGTCCGAAAGACGGTGCGCCACAGCCTCGCTCGCGTTCGTGAGTTTTGGAGGACCCACGGAATCTGGCCCGAAACGACACCGCGAGACGAGGGGCTGACCGTCGAGTACAAGGGTCCGAGTCCTGCCGATCTCGAGGACGCCGCTTGTACCGAGTGCGGGACGAACGTCTGGCAAACTCGACGCGGCCCGTACGTTGCCGAATACGATACCGGCGCAATCTATGGATACTGCACCTACGAGTGCTACTTCAGCCACCGTCACCGGAACAACCTGGAGGAAATCGCCGGCGAGCAGAGCGTCTACCTCCCGCCGGCGTGACTTCGCGACCTGTTTATTGTGCCCCCGAGAGGGCGAGGGCTCCTTCGAAAGCTCTCAGAGGTGACTTCCAGTGAGTCAACAACAGAGTCCCGACAACGTCTCGATCGACGAGATCCCGGTCGATATCGACAACACGCAATCAGCGGAGGTCGATTCCGCCGACGTGCCCGACGAAATCGAATCCATCACCCGTGGGCTCGCCGGTGAGCAGCCGCCGACGAATCCGCTGGTCGTGTTGAAAGCGGCCCGGTGGTGGTACATTCACGGCAAGGGCGGCACAGATCCCGCCTTCCAATGGGCCATCGAGTGGGCACGTCACCTTGCGACCGACACCCCCAGTGACGTCGAGCGGTTCGACGAGTTCCTCGAGTACCTCGTCTCGGTTGGCTTTGCGGACGAACGCCACGAGCTCCGCTGACTGAAGTCCATCGTCCGGATCGCGGGAGGGCGTAGCTCAGTCACTCTGCCCAACATCAAGATCAAGGAGCTGGTCGGACGAATCCGGCACCAACCACGCTGGGACGACTCGTGTGAGGACGACCATCCCCGTCAATTCGACGAGCGTCTGGGTGACGACGACCGCTGGTGCGAGCGCATAGCCCGACGGGAGCGCGAGCGCGAGCGGAAGTATGACCAGCGAGTTCCGGGTGACGGAGGTGAACACGAGCGCCCGACTCTCGCCAGCCTCCATCCCGAGCACTCCAGCGACGAATCGGCCGAGCAACGGCATTATTACCAAGAACGCCACATAGACGGGGACGACCGAGGCGATCTGTCCGATCGAATCCTGCACGCGCGGCAGTTGGGAGGCAATCACGACGAACAGCGTCGCCCCCATCATCGGAACCGGCAACCAGCCCATCGTATCCTGCCACTGATCGCCGCGCTCGGAGTGCTCTGCCCAGTACTCAGTCGCCCACGCGAGCGTCAGCGGGAGCGCAATAATGACGACGAACGCCTCGATGAACGGCCCGGCTTCGATAAACTCGGCCACCTGCTGGCCCATAAACAGCCAGAGGTACAGCGGGAGCAACAACAGCTGGATAAGCATCAACGCCGGCGTCGCGGCCGTGATCTGTTCGGCGTCACCGTCGGCGAGTTCAGTGAACGTGATGACGTAGTCGATACACGGCGTCAACAACACCATAAACGCGCCGACGAGTAGCACGGGCTCCTGCGGAAGGAACCGCGTGAGGCCGAACACGACGACCGGCACGACCACGAAGTTCATACCCAGCGCAGCCGCCATGAATCGCCCGTTCCGGAAGGCACGCCGGATCCGGACGAACGGAATCTCGAGGAATGTGACGTACAACAGTACGGCTAAGACAGGATTGATGAGCGGTTCCAGCACCGAGCTCGCACTCGGGAGCCCGAGCCCGACCCCAATCGCGAGGAGAACGGCGACGGCGTAGATCGCGACCTGATTGTGCTGAATCCACTGTTTCGAGAGTGTGGTCATAGATGAGCGGAGAGAGGGGCCAGTACCGATGTCGATCAACCCGACCCTCGTTTTGTAGAGATGGTAGGAGCAGTCGTAAGTCCCCATCGGTGACCGAGCTGTCGTAAGAGTTCTTCGAGTGTTCTCCCGCAGAGTCGCTAAAATCAGTCAGTTGCGCTGTGGAGATGTGTTTTTTGAACGCCCCTGAGGGGTGCGGCGCGGTCTGAACAGACGCAGTCGCCGTGAACGTGATTCGGTGAACACAATGGCTACGACCAGTGATTCGTCGGTCTCCTTCGACCAGACCGACACGCGATCAGACGAGATGAACAGTACCATCGAACAGTGGATCGACGAGCTCGTCGCCGGCGTCGACGACGCGCAAGCCAGCGCGGAGTTCCAGGAGTGGCTGGACGTCCAGAGTCGTTTCCACGACTACTCCTACCGGAACACGCTCCTCATCAAGCGGCAGTGTCCCGAGGCGAGCCGGGTGGCGGGCTACCGGACGTGGCAGGAGGAGTTCGACCGCCACGTCACGGAGGGTGAGTCGGCCATCTGGATCTGGGCGCCAATCATCGCGAAACAGTGCCCGGAGTGCGAGAACTCCCCGAGCTACCACGAGGACAGCGACTGTGACTACGATGAGACGTCGCCCGAGGAGTGGTCCGAGGGCCTGGTCGGGTTCAAGCCCGCGCCGGTGTTCGACATCTCCCAGACCGAGGGCGAGCCGCTTCCCGACCTGGACACAGAAGCAACCGGGGACGCCGGCGGCCTCGTCGAGCAGTTGACTGCCGCCGCTGACGACCTCGGCGTGACGGTGCGGATCGTTCCAGCCGAGGAGTGGACCCACGGCGAGGCGAAGGGCATCTGCGAGCAGCTGAGTCTCGTCGACGTTCAGCCGCTCGTCGAGGTGCGTGATCGGGAGAACGAGGCCGACCTCGCGCGGACGCTGATTCACGAGTACGCCCACGCTCTGCTCCACTTCGACGTCGACGACGACACCGAGCGGGCGAAACGCGAAGTCGAGGCCGAAGCCGTCGCGTACGTCGTCGGGCGGTACTGCGGGCTCGACACTAGTGGGTCGGCGTTCTACCTCGCTGCGTGGGAGTCGGACGATCCCGAGGTCGTTCGCGAGCGGCTCGGACGGATCAGTTCCACAGCAGAAGAGCTCATCGACGTGCTCGAAAGCGAATCCTCGTCCTAACACAGTTAACCAACAGAGTGATGGGGTCCTTCCGTTGTGTTGGTTAAGTTTTTTGCGCCCGCCGAGGGGCGGAGGCGCGTTCTGACCTCCGTCGAATGATGACTGAACCCTATCTCACGACGGTCCTCGAGGAAGCCGAGCACGTTGCCGAGCAGCACGACCAGGTCGCTCGAACGACAGACAACCAAGCCCACGAGTACCTCCGATACGCCGTTCTTCGGGTGCTTGAAGGAGAGGCGGACCACCTCCCAGCAGACTGGACGCCGATCGACGGCGTGACCGTCGGCTACGGGAGCGATGAGGCGATGTTCAACAGCTGGGGCTCCAGCGAAGACTGGTGGGAGACCGTCCCGCCGCAAGAAGCGTGTACCCGCTTCCGGGTGTTCTTCCCGGACGACCACCAGACGGTCCCCCGCGACATCGTCGACGTGATGGCCACGCTCGGTGCCTGGCGCGTCTGGACCGGGAGCGCAGCCGCGTGCGGCTCCTATGACCATCGCGAGCGCCGCGAAGTCCACTACCTGTGGCCGGAAGGCCATCCGGTGGAGGAAGTGCTCCACGAGCGGCTCAGGGGGCCTGCGGAAGCCATCGCTCCCGACGGTGGCCGAACGGGCGATGTTCGCGACCGACTGGTCGTCGACGAGAACGCACAGTCGGAGGACGATCTTGAGCCCCGCACGAAGCGTGCCGTCGCCGAAGCGATGGACATCTCACTCCTCTCGAAGGGTGGCCGCTACGAGGTACAGTCTGCGTCCGGGAACCGGTACGAAGTCGACGTCATCGACGAATCGTGTACCTGTCCCGACTGGCAGCAACGTTCACCCGAAGGCGGCTGCAAGCACCTGCGCCGCGTCGATCACGAGATCAAACGGGGCCGCGTTCCCCGACCAGACGGCCGCCTTCCCTCCCCGTAGTCGTGGCCAGACTACTCCACGGGACGGACTGTGTCGCCATCCCGACGGACCCGGTCGAACGTTGAGAGATACGCGATCCGGTCGTGAACCTCCTCGTCATCCAGCTCCAGTTCCGCGGCCAGTTCGTCGACGGTCATCGGTTCATCGAGTGCCTGGAGGACTTCGAGCCCCCGGTAGTACCTATTCGTGAGCTCTTGGACGTGGCCCTCGATCGGCGTGGTCACTCCGTACCGCTCCTCGAGTTCGACCAGGGCCTCGTTCGCGAACGTGGCGAACTGATCGTCACCCAGGCGTTCGATCTGGGCTTCGAGTTCATCCCGGACGACGTCGTAATCGAGCCCGGCCTGCACGAGCATATTCATGTCCTCGATGTCGTCATCGCGGCCTGCGATTGCCTTGAACAGGAAAATATCCTCGTTGCTGACCAGCCGGACCGTCAGTCGATCCGTGTCGAGGAACTGCTCGCTGCGCTGTTGCATCCCGTCGGTGAGCACGAGCTTGTTCGCGACCTGCTGGTTGAAGATGTCGAGGCGACACCCGTCGTCGTTCTCGACGCAGTTCGTCGCGCCAAGCGCCCGGTAATCTGGATCCAGCGACTGGACCTCCGCATACCCGAGGTCCATCAGGACCGCCCACAGCTGACCGTACGCGTCGCCATCTGGGACGACCAGGTCGATATCTTTCGTCGCCCCCTTGAGGTCGCGCAGCGACATCGCGCCACCACCGATCAGGTAGACCGTGAGCGGTTCAGATAGCCCGTTCCCGATTCGCTGGAATTCGTTCTCGATGTACTCGCGTCCGAATGTTGGTCTCATTGTGGTAGTGGCACCTCGTAGTCAGCCGCCAGTTTTTGAAACTCGTCCCACTCCGGGAGCCGGTCGTCGTCGACCTCGCCGTGCGTCTCGAGGTAGCGGAGCAGGGCGTCGATTTCGTCTTCGAGACCATACTTCGCCGCCTGATCTCGGAGGTCCGCCTCGTCGACGTCGACGTGGCTGAGCAGGAGGAGACAGTACGAGCGGTGGCGGCTGCCGTCGTCGATCAGTAGTGTGTGACAGCAAAGTTCCGCCGGCGAGACTGCGTCGAGATCCTCGGAGTAGAAGTAGTAGCGATGGCCGGTGAGCAGGAACTGGAGGTCGAAGCCCGCGAATCGAGCGAGGCCGGTTTCGTGGAACGCCTCCGCATCGATCTCTGTCTCGGTCTGGGCGAGGAATTCGTCGTAGTCCTCCCAGAGAATCGTGCCCTTCGGGGCGACGGCTTCGAGGCGGTGGCGATGCAGATGGTGTGCGAGTTCACGGGCGAACTCGTGGAGGCGGTCGAAGTCGGCGTTGAACTCGTAGTGGCCGTCGGCCGTCCCGACGAGCCCACGGTCGCGAAACCGCTTGAGGACGCGGTTGACCGTGTTGCGGTAGTTGTCGCTCCGGTCGGCGATCTCGGAGACGGTTCGCGGCTGGTCGAGGTAGTACAGCACCTCGAGTGTCTTCCCGGTCAGCAGCTCGGGGAAGTCGATATGGGAGTGCTGGCGGACGAGGTCCCGGTAGAGTTCGACGGCGCGAGCATCCGACGGAACGACTCGTTTTCGCCGCCCGTCGCGTTCCGTGTAGACGAGTCCCTTTTCGACGAGGTCGGCGACGGCACGAGAGAGGTAGCTCTCGCTGTGGTTGTGCTTCGTCGCGAGTTCGGAGATCGTGTCGCCGCGGTCGACCGTGGCGAGGACCTCGAGTTCGATGCGCCGGAGCACGGTGTAACATAGTACGAAACTTGTATATAAAGAAGTTTCGAGTAGTGTTACAGTCAGCAGGCACGAGAGTCGTCTCCATCGCCTTAACCAACAAAACTATGGATTCGTGGGACGTGTTGGTTAACACGAGAGTAGCCGATGTCCTACGAACCCCCGGCCCCACCGGCGAACCTCCCGACGGAGATCGTCAACACGCTCAACGAGTCGAGCCCGGAGCAGCTCCGAGACGTTGCGACGTACGCTGAAGCGCTCGCCGAGCACAAGGAACGAGAGGCCCGTCTCGAGGAGTCGGCAGATCAAGAAGAGGTCGAGGAGCGCCCCGATGACCTCCCAGACGACGTGCCGGCGAAGGCGACGATCACGATCAAGGAGATCAACGACAACCGCTACTACTACTGGCAGTGGCGGGAAGGCGATTCGGTGACGTCGAAGTACAAAGGGCCAGTGAATCCCGACGAGTAAACGAGATGGAACTGAAGCCTGATGTCGTTTCAACGTGATTCATAGCGTAGCAGATGACACCCCCCAGAGTGTGAATGGAATCAGTTTACCCGACACCCCTCGGTGTGAATGGGCTACCAACCGGCACTCTCTAACGAGACTTCACGTCGAGAGAAGACAGAGCAACACGCGGATAGATTACGCCTCGTTTACCCCCACACCCCTCAGTGTGAATGGTCCACCACCCAGGGTACCGCGATTAAGAAGCCCTTAACAGCAGAAGTCCTCACGCCGTAGGGAGGGTTCTCGCCTCAGTGGCGAACCTTCGGCTTCGGCACAAGGCCTCGCCTTTCAGAATGCGTCTACTCGGCGGACTGTTTAGACTGTAGTATAATAAAGATAACTACAGCTGCGGTGCGGTGCAGTAGCGGGTCGGGCCAGCTGCCGGGGAAGAACGTGTAAGCCGCTCTCCGTGCCGTACTAGGTCCTTCAGACAAACGACCCTGCTTCCTCGACTCCCGCTCTATCCCTACAACCGTCGTATCCTATGGGGGACCATTCACACCGAGGGGTGGGGGTGTCACCATCCCATCAACGTCTGGAGTTCCGGCGTCGAGTTGATCAGTCCAGTTCGTGTACTCTCGACGTCTCCTTGGAGCGAATACGACCTGAACTTCCCCTGATCTCCCCCCTCCTTCTTTTTCGATTCGAGAACTCCTGTCGTCACGTGCTTGTTCAGAAGCTCAAGTGCACGATTGTACCCCTTGGGTTCTACTTCGACGTCCCGTGCTACTGTTTGGTAAACCTCGTGAATCTCTGACGTCCGGAACCATTCTTTCTCCGGGTTATTCCGGTCAAGACGTGTGAGAGCAAACAGGAGTAATTTCCCGGACAACGGAGTCCCTTTCACCATCTCCATAAAGAGCTCAACTTCGACGAGTTCGTCAGCTTCGAGAACGTGATTCGCGGTCACGATATCATCGCCTTCTTCGTCGGCGATCTCGCCCGCATTCCGGAACAATCGGACTGCTCGTCGAGCGTCACCGTGTTCTTCAGCTGCGAGTTCAGCTGTGGTTGGAATCACTTCCTCATCGAGGACACCGTCATAAAATGCGTCCCGTCGATTTTCGAGGATTGCAATGAGCTGGTCTTCTTCGTACGGCGTGAACGTTCGGTGTTCTGGCTGGAGAGTCGATTGAACCCGTGACTCGATTTCTCCTTTGAATTCGATGTCGTTCGAAATCCCGATTGTAAGGACTGGGAAGTCAACGTCGTCTTTTGATTGTGACCGTGATAGCGTGTAGAGGACTTCGTTCACTTCTCCGTGCTTGTCGATTTCATCGATAATGACGACAAGACCGCCAGAAAACTCCCGCTGAACAACGGGCCACAATTTCTGATCCCGATAATGCTCGGCTGAGAGGCCCTGATAGGGGACATCAAGCGGATTCTCTGCTTTCGCGTTCACCTGCTCTGCAATCTTTCGGAAGGTGGAGGTATACGTAGAGATGGGGTCTGGGTTAATGTAGGCAGTAACGATGGGGGAGTCCGTTCCTGCAGTTGCTGCTTCAAGCCGCTCGCAGACGTGTCTTGCAACTAGTGTCTTCCCCGTCCCGGTTTCGCCCCACTCCAGGACGTTATCCGGGACGCTATTTGTCCGCATTTTTCGGAGATTCTTGGCCAAGAACGTGATATGGTCGTCTCGTCCGACAATTCGATTGGCGTCAGGAACGTTATCGATCTCGAGCAACCACGGTTTCTCAAAAATATCCGATTCATCTTCGCTATCCCCCTCGTCGACATTTAATATCTCGTCGACGGTGGTTTGTGTGGAATCGTTGTTTGGCATGAGCGGACCAATTCGCCCCATTCACATATAGGTTGTCCACCCTCGGTGTGATTGATTT